>JABMMH010000259.1 GCA_013205645.1 Polaromonas sp.
CGCAAGATTTCCTTGCCTTGGTACTCGTGAATTTTCATGAAATAGCTTTCAGGAATCAGTGATGGGGGGGCCCGCCGCATAGCCTGCGGGTACTGGACTCAACAGCCCGGAACTGTATCATGCTGCAACGCACCATAATTGCACGTAACTTACGCACCGTTTTATTGGGGGATTTTCATGGCCAAGGTTTTTATTGATGGTGAAGCTGGCACCACTGGCCTGCAAATCCGCGAACGTCTGCAGTCCATGCCCGGCATTGAGCTCATCAGCATTGCGCCTGAGCTGCGCAAAGACGCATCCGCCAAGGCCGCGCTGATGGCTGGCGTCGATGTGGTCATTTTGTGTCTGCACGATGACGCCGCGCGCGAGTCGGTCGCCATGATTGACGCGCTGGGCTTGCGCACCGGACAGCCGGGCCCGAAGATCATTGACGCATCCACCGCGCACCGCACGGCGGCCGGCTGGGTCTTTGGTTTTCCAGAACTCACGCCCGGCCAGAAAGTCGCGGTGCAACAATCCAGCCGCGTCTCGAACCCGGGCTGCTACGCGACTGGCGCCATCGCCTTGATTCGCCCCTTGGTCGATGCCGGCTTGCTGCCCAAAGATTTTCCGCTGGCGTTGCCGGCCGTGAGCGGTTACTCAGGCGGCGGCCGCAGCATGATCGAGGCTTACGAAGCCGGCACAGCGCCATTGTTTGAGGTCTACGGGCTCAGCTTGGCGCACAAGCATCTGGCCGAGATCACTGGCTACACCGGCCTGACGCGCCGCCCGATCTTCATTCCCTCGGTCGGCAATTTCCGCCAAGGCATGTTGGTTCAGCTGCCGCTGCACCTCGACTTGTTGCCGGGCCGGCCGACGGCTGCCAAGCTCGAAGAAACCTTGGTAGCCCACTACGCTGGCAGCGAGTGGGTCTCGGTCGAGCCCGCTACCGACTCCGGCAAGCTCGACGCCACGACTTTGAACGACACCAACAAAATGGAATTGCGCGTTTTTGGGAATGAAGAGCACCGCCACGCCGTGCTGATCGCCCGGCTCGACAACCTCGGCAAGGGCGCCTCCGGTGCCGCCGTGCAAAACCTCAAGCTGAAGCTCAATCTCTGAGCCTGAAATAGCCCTACAGGGTGGTCTGCAGGCCGCCCGTGCGCCCACAGGCCGCCCGCATACAATTGATCGCTTCTTTGAGCAGCGGCTAAAAGGCCTTGACGCCCAGCCACGGCTTGTCTTTGTTATTCACCTTTGTGGAGTTTGCCTGTGTTTATTTCTTCTGCTATCGCCCAGACCGCCCCTGCAGCTGCCGAGGCTGGTGGCGGCATGATGTCTTCGCTGACGAGCATGCTGCCTTTGGTGCTGATGTTTGTGGTGCTGTATTTCGTCATGATCCGGCCCCAGATGAAAAAGCAAAAAGAGCACCGCGCCATGATTGATGCACTGGCCAAGGGCGACGAAGTTGCTACCGCTGGCGGCTTGCTCGGCAAGGTGACCCAGTTGAGCGACGGTTACATGAGCCTCGAAATCTCTTCCGGCGTGGAAGTCCAAGTGCAACGCAGCGCCGTTGTTCAAGTGCTGCCAAAAGGCACTGTCAAGTAATCTCGGCGAACACCGTTCGCCAGGTTTGCGCGAGTTGACGCTTTGAGCGTTGGCTCGCGCAAGCGTTTTTTCAGGGCGTTTTATAGACGCCAGTTCTGGCCCCTAGTCCTTCTGAAAACCTCCCCATGAATCGTTATCCGGTCTGGAAGTACGCGGTCATCGTGATCGCCTTGATGATTGCGGCGCTGTACACGCTGCCCAACTTTTTTGGCGAAACGCCCGCCGTGCAAGTCTCCAGCCTGAAAACGGCGATACGGGTCGACAGCAGCACGGTCGCGCGGGTCGAACAAGTGCTCAAGGAAGCCGGCCTCGTCTCCACCCAGGTCAGCCTAGACGGCACGTCGGTGCGGGCCCGTTTTAACTCCACCGACAGCCAGCTCAAGGCCAAGGATGCGATCGAAAAAGCGCTGGTGCCAGACCCGACAGATGCGCCTTATGTCGTCGCCCTGAGCTTGTTGTCGCGCTCCCCCGACTGGTTGACGGCACTCGGTGCGCGGCCTATGTACTTGGGCCTGGACTTGCGCGGCGGCGTGCACTTCATGCTGCAAGTCGACATGGCGGCAGCGCTGACTAAAAAAGCCGAGTCCTTTGCCGGCGACTTGCGCATGACCCTGCGCGAGCGAAACATTCGCCACGGCGGCATCAGCCGCAACAACCAAACCGTCGAGATTCGCGTGCGCGACCAAGCGACGCTGGAAGCCGCCCGCGGTGTGATTCAAGACCAGTTTGCCGAATTGCAAACAACCACCGTGCCTGAAGGCAGCGAGTTCAAACTGATCGCCAGCATCCGTGCGGATGCGGCCCGACGCGTGCAAGAGCAAGCGCTCAAGCAAAACATCGTCACCCTGCACAACCGGATCAATGAACTCGGCGTCGCTGAACCGGTGATTCAACAGCAGGGCCTGGACCGCATCGTCGTGCAATTGCCCGGCGTGCAAGACACCGCCAAGGCCAAAGACATTCTGGGCCGCACCGCCACGCTGGAAATGCGTCTGGTCGATGAAAGCGCCGAAGGCCGCGCTGCCGAAAGCGGCAGCGGCCCGGTGCCGTTCAGCTCTGAGCGCTTTCCAGACCGTGAAGGCCGTTCGGTGATCGTCAAAAAGCAGGTGATCCTGACCGGCGAAAGCCTGACCGACGCCCAGCCCGGTTTTGAATCGCAAACCCAGCAACCCAAAGTTGATCTGACGGTGGACGCTAAGGGTGGCCGCATCATGCGCGACACCAGCCGTGAAAACGTCAAGAAGCGCATGGCCATCGTGCTGTTTGAGCAAGGTCGCGGCGAAGTGCTCACCGCACCCGTGATTCAAAGTGAGCTCGGCAACCGCTTCCAGATTTCTGGCTCCATGAATGTCTCAGAAGCCAATGACTTGGCGCTGCTGCTGCGCGCCGGCTCGCTGGCCGCGCCGATGGAGATCATCGAAGAGCGCACCATCGGCCCTAGCCTAGGTGCCGAAAACATTTCCATGGGTTTCAGCAGCGTGATCTGGGGCTTCCTCGTGATCGTCCTCTTTATGGGCTCGTATTACATGGTCTTTGGCATGTTCTCGGGACTGGCGCTGGCCGTCAATTTGTTGCTGCTGATCGCCGTGCTGTCGATGCTGCAAGCCACCCTGACCTTGCCCGGCATGGCCGCCATGGCGCTGGCGCTGGGCATGGCGATTGACTCGAACGTGCTGATCAATGAGCGCGTGCGCGAGGAACTGCGCGGTGGTGCCTCACCGCAAGCGGCGATTCAAATCGGTTATGACCGCGCTTGGGCGACTATTTTTGACTCGAACATCACCACGCTGATCGCCGGTCTGGCTTTGCTGGCCTTTGGCTCCGGCCCGGTGCGCGGCTTTGCGGTGGTGCATTGCATCGGCATCATCACCAGCATGTTCTCGGCCGTGTTCTTCTCACGCGGCTTGGTCAACGCTTGGTATGGCCGGCAGAAAAAACTCAAAAGCATTTCAATCGGCACGATCTGGCGCCCGGCGCCTGACGCTGCGGCAGGCGACAAGCCAGCCCGCAAATCGCTGCCTTCGGCCCCTTGATACAGACACCCTAGAAAAGAGCCCGCCATGGAGTTTTTCAAAATTCACAAGGACATCCCGTTCATGCGGCATGCCCTGACTTTCAACATCATCTCTTTCGCCACCTTTTTATTGGCGGTGTTCTTCCTGTTTTCTCGCGGACTGCATTTGTCGGTGGAGTTCACCGGCGGCACCGTGATGGAAGTCGCCTACACGCAAGCGGCCGATGTCGGCCAGGTGCGCAACACCGTGGCGGCGCTGGGATTTTCTGATGTTCAGGTGCAAACCTTTGGCACCTCAAGCGACGTGATGATCCGCCTGCCGGCGCAAGAAGGCGTCAGCACGGCGCAGCAAAGCGCCAGCGTGCTGGCGGCCTTGACCGCGCAAGACCCGGCGGTGGTGATGAAACGCAGTGAGTTTGTCGGTCCGCAAGTGGGGCGGGAACTGGCAGAAGATGGCCTGAAAGCCCTGGGCATGGTGATCGTCGGCATCATGATTTATCTAGCGATTCGCTTTGAATGGAAGTACGCCGTCGCTGCCATCGTTGCCAACTTGCACGACGTCATCATCATCCTTGGCTTTTTTGCCTACTTCCAGTGGGAGTTCTCGCTGGCGGTGTTGGCCGCCGTGCTAGCGGTGCTGGGCTACTCCGTCAATGAATCGGTGGTGATTTTTGACAGGATTCGAGAGAACTTCCGGCGCTTTCGAAAGATGCAGCCGACCGAGATCATCGACAGCGCCATCACCTCGACCATCAGCCGCACCATCATCACCCACGCATCAACCCAGATGATGGTGCTGTCTATGCTGCTGTTTGGCGGCCCGACGCTGCATTACTTTGCACTGGCGCTGACCATCGGCATTTTGTTCGGGATTTACTCGTCGGTGTTTGTGGCTGCGGCCATCGCCATGTGGCTGGGCATCAAGCGCGAAGACCTGATCCAGCCGGGAACCGGCAGCAAAAAAGACGAAGACCCGAACGATCCCAACGCGGGTGCGTCGGTCTGAGGCTTAGCGCCTCAGTGCGCCACCCGATAGTCGGCGTCGTCGCAAAGTTCGTCGAGCACCAAGGCATCGGGTTCTTCGCCAACGCTCCAGTAAACCATCAAGACAATGATTTTCAGGTCGTCGAGGTCCAGCGGAAAGCCCGGTGCGGCCATGGCCCGGTCCATGACGATTTCGCGCATGGTGGGTGGCAACACGCCGGCTGACTCCAAAAAGCAGACAAAGCCCAAGGCTTCAGCGCCCAGATGCTCTTGTTCGGCCACCGAGTAAACACGCAGGCTGTCTGTGGACTGCGCCTGCATCAGCACCGGGCGCTCGTGCAGCAAGCCAATCTCTTCGCCGCTGAGGCCGCCGACACGGGTGTTGTGGGCTGCGACGTTCAGCCCGCCAAGCCAAGCCAGCGCGGCTTCGATCTCTTCAGACTCAAAACCGGCCGCAGTGAGTTTACGGCCCAGCTGCCGGGGCTCCGGGCAGGCGTCGCCTTGCCAATAATTCTCGTAAACGTAGACCAAGACTTCAAACATATGCCGCCAATATAACGCAGTTGGCAGCGTCTTTGAAGCTAGGCGCAGATGTCTGGTTTGCCAGCAAGGTCAGGCGCTGGCCATGCGCACAAACAAGCCCCCGGGCAGACGCGCCACCTCTCCATTGAGCTCCAACGCCAGCAGCTGGGCTTGCAACTGAGCCGTCGGCCAGCCGGTGCGGGCCTGCAGGGCGTCTAGGCTGGTGGCGTCAAACCCTAGCGCGGTGAGCAGTGGGTTCTCTTCTTTGTCTTCCTGTGTTTCGGTGGGTGTCATGGCGTCCACTGTAGACGCTTCAGCGGTGGCAATTGACAGCGGCAGTTGCAACTCTTCCAGCACGTCTTGGGCCGACTCGACCAATTTGGCGCCTTGCTTGATCAACAGATGACAACCGCGCGCTTGCGGCGAGTGGATGGAGCCGGGAATGGCGAACACCTCTTTGCCCTGCTCGGCGGCGAGCCGCGCGGTGATCAGGGAGCCGGACTGCAAGGCGGCCTCAATCACCAGCGTGCCATGGCTCAAGCCAGAAATCAGGCGGTTGCGTCGCGGGAAATTAGAGGTCAGCGGCGGCGTGCCCAGCGGGAATTCACTGACGATCAAACCGCGCTCGGCTATCCGGTGCGCCAAAGCCAAGTGTTTTTTGGGATAAACCCGGTCCAGCCCGGTGCCGACCACGGCAACCGTGTGGCCGCCGCCCATCAGCGCACCGTCATGCGCCGCGCCGTCGACCCCCAGCGCCATGCCCGAGACCACGCACCAGCCGGCGCCGCCGAAGGTTTGTGCAAATTGACGCGCATTGACTTCGCCTTGCGGTGTCGGGTTGCGGCTGCCCACGATCGCCAAGCAATTCAGCGCGTCCAAGGTCACGCTGGCGTCTGCCTTGGCCACCAAACTGCCCAGCATGAACAGCAACAAGGGCGGGTCGGTGATGTTCAGCAAGTCGGCCGGGTAATCCGCCTCACCCAGGTTGACAACACAACGGTCTTCGCCGGCGGCCAGCCAGGCTAGCGTGCTGCTGAGTTGGCCCTTGAGTTCTTCAGGTTCTGTTTGGATCGCTCGCACCAGTCGTGCCGAACCGATGGCCAGTAGCGCGGCTTCGCTTTGCTCAAAAATCGACTGTGCAGAGCCAAATGCCGCCAGCAACTTGCGGGCGGACTCGTTGCCGACGCCGGGGGTGAGCAACAGCCGCAACCAAGCTTGCAGTTCGGCTTCGTCCATGGTTAGCATCAAAGTCGCTCCGATCGATAAGCATAAATAGTTATCTTATTGGAGATCAATGTGACATTCAACCTTCTCGCGACGGATTTCACAAACTGACCGAAAATAGAGTCTTGCCAATTAGCGCGTGCTCATTTCATGCGCGGCCCTTCTAGTTTTTATTCGACGCCTCTTCTGATGACCCAACTGACCATTCTTCGTTACCCTGATTCGCGCCTGCACACGGTGGCCAAACCCGTGGCGGCGGTTGATGCTCGCCTCAAACTGCTGGTGAGCGACATGTTTGAAACCATGTACGAAGCGGCGGGTATTGGCCTGGCCGCCTCGCAGGTCGACGTGCATGAGCGGCTGGTGGTGATTGACATCAGCGAAAAGCATGACGAACCCCTGGTGCTGATCAACCCCGAGATCATCTGGGCCAGCGAAGAAACGCGCTTGGGTGAAGAGGGCTGCTTGTCGGTGCCTGGCATTTACGACGGCGTGGAGCGCTCCATCGCCATCAAGGTGACGGCGATGGACTTGGATGGCCAACTGCAAACGCTGGCTGTCGAAGGCATGCTGGCGGTCTGCATCCAGCATGAGATGGACCATTTGATGGGCAAGGTGTTTGTCGAGTATTTGTCGCCACTCAAGCGCAACCGCATCAAGACCAAGCTGGTCAAGCAAAAGAAAGACGACGAGCGCGACGGGGAGCGCTGAAGCGCCCCGCCGTCAACTTTTATGTGGCCGGCTTGTCGCTCAGCGCCTTGAGGTTGTCTTTGAGCTGCGGGCTCATCGGCAGGCTCAGGTTGGTGCCGCGTGGTGGGACAGCCGTTTCAAACCACTTGGTGTAGAGCTTGGCAAATTCACCGGACTTCATCATCCGGCTGATGGTGCCATCGACCAGCGCTTTGAATTCTGGGTCATCCTTGCGCAACATGCAGGCATAAGGCTCGACTTGCAGAGCGTCGCCGACCACTTCCAGTGAGGCTGAATTTCTGGAGTTGGCGATCAGGCCAAACAACAAAATGTCATCCATCGCGAAGGCCACAGCGCGATCACTCTCGACCAGCAACAGCGAGTCGTCATGGTCTTTGCCGAGGATCAACTGCATGTCCAAGTTTTGGTCGGCGTTGTACTTGCGGATAACTTGTGCATTGGTTGTGCCGGTGGTGCTGGCAACGGTTTTCTTGGCCAAATCCGCGTAGTTTTTGATGTTCGACGACTTTTTGGTCAGCAGCCGTGTGCCGGTGTAAAACATGTTGATTGAAAAAGCGACGTCCTTGCCGCGAGCGGAATTGTTGGTGGTCGAGCCACACTCCAAGTCATAGGTCCCGTTGACCAACAGGGGAATCCGGTTTTGCGAAGTCACCGCAATGCGCGCCACCTCTAAGGTGGGCTTGTTCAACTTCTTGCGCACGTCTTCGACGATGGCGTCCGACAACTCCACAGAAAAACCGACGGCCTTGGTCGCGCCAATCAAATAGCTGAAAGGGACAGAAGCCTCACGGTAAGACACCGTGATCTTGTTGCTGTCGGCTACTTTTTTCAGGGTTTGAGCACCGGCCGTGGTGGCCAGACCGAGTGCCAACAAGGCGGCGGTCATGAGGGCAGTGAGTTTCATGAAAATCCTTTGAGTAAGAAGTCAGGTGCAG
>JABMMH010000260.1 GCA_013205645.1 Polaromonas sp.
CTACGAACCAAGGGGTAGTGGGTTCAATTCCTGCCAGCCGCACCATACGTAAAGCCTGCAACGAAAGTTGCAGGCTTTTTCGTTTTTGGAGCGCGTTCGTGGTGTTTAAAAGGGCGTATCTAAATCCCGGTTCCACATGGGTTTTAGCTCGGCAGCTTGTTCCATCAGCAGTTCAAAAGGCAGTGCCTGTTTGACCAAAATAACTGTACATGGCGCGTCAATAGCGACTTTGATGGGCACAGTGTTGGCAAAGCGCTGCATCTTCAAGCCGTGAGTGGCGGCACCCATAAAGATCAAACTGACGTGGTTGCCGGTGGCGTAGTTGAGCAGCGCCTGCGCCACATCGCCAGATTCGAGCACATGGTAGGAGGTTTGGTGGCCCGACATATCCAGCGGTTGCGCCCATTGGCGCAGATTGTTGAGATAGCGGCGGTGCACGCTGGTTTCGCTTTTTTCTTCACTGGTGCTGTTGGTCTGGTTTGACGAAATAACCGTCACGCAGGCCAAGCGTACGCCCGGTCGGGTGCCGAGTGATTGCGCTACGGCCTGGCGCAAGGAGTAGAGCGTGGCGTCACTCACGTCTTTGTGCGGAATGGCGACCATGATGATGGGCACTTCTTTAATTTTTTGGGCCGGTAGCGGGCTGGGTTGGTAATGCATACCGGTCGCTTTGAGCCAGCGCTTGAAATGGGTGCCAAAGCCAGTCCCGGCTGTGTTGTGACCCAGGGCGGTCACGGTGACCTGGTTTGGGTGGCGCAAGTCAAACGCCAGATGCGCTGCCGATGGGTAACGTTTGGCGGCCTTGGGATCTAAGCAGCACAAGATGATTTCTTGTAGCCACTCAGGTAAATCGGGTCTGAGTTTGCGCGGTGGCGGCGGATCCATCCATAGGCGCTGACGCAGACCACCAGGCGTCTGCGGTGCACCAAACGGTAGCGTACCAGTGGCCAATTCGTAGAGCATGACGCCTATGGCGAAAATATCGCTGCGCGGATCTCCCCGAACGCCAACAACTTGTTCCGGTGCGATCCAGGCCGGAGAACCGACCGCTTTGCGGAGCTCCTCTGCCAGCAAGTCTGGATAAAGGGCATTGCACGACAAGCCAAAGTCCAGCAGCACGGCGCTGCCATCGGAGCGAATCAGCACGTTGGCGGGCTTCAAATCCAAGTGCACCGTATTTTGCCGGTGCAGACTGTGTGCGGCCTGCGCCACGGCGGCGCAGAGTCGGGCAATCTCAGCCGCATCAGGGCGCTCTGGGGTTTCTAGCCAATGCGCCAGCGTGCGCCCAGATACATACTCCATCACCAGATAAGGCACATTTTCCAGATCGCCTGCCGCGACGAAGCGAGGCACATGCGGGCCGGAAAGTACTTGCATGATCTGGTGTTCGACCTCAAAGCTGACGATCGTTTCAGCGCCATCGCCATCGCCAGCTGACATACGCGGTATTTTCATGGCCAACGGGAAGCCGGGATCGTGCGTGCCTTCGGTGTAGTGCACCAGATAAATGTGCGCCATGCCGCCAGAATGGATGCATTCCTCAATGGTGAAACCGTCGAGTTGGGCATTGGGTTGAAGCCGTTTCATTGCCCCGCCTCCAGTCGGTCTGCAAAATACGCCGGCAAGCCAGCGCGACGAATAGCCGCCGCCGCCGCATGGTGGTCGTAGGAAACGCGTTGAAACGTGAGTTGCGCTTTGTCAGGGTCAAACAATGCGTACATGGCTTGCGGATTGCCGTCGCGTGGTTGCCCGACTGAGCCGACGATGGCCAACCAGTGACGATGCCGGGGGACCGGCACGGCCACGCCGGGCGTTGGCTTGAATGGCATCAGGCCCGCACCAGCGCCTCGGTAATAAAGGACTTGATCATGCACATGGCCGCCAAAGACGTAGCGTACATCGGGTCTGTCAGCCGCTGCGTCCAAGCTCGCACTGGCGCTACGTTCGTCCGTGACGTAACGCCACCGCTCAGGGTCGTTCACGCTGGCGTGGACCAATAAAACGGCGCCTTGCTGAAGGGTCAAAGGCAAGTGGTCCAGAAAAGCGTGTTGGTCGGGGGAGAGTTGTGCGTGCGTCCATGCTGCGGTGCTGCTGCCCACATGCGCCACTTCTACTGGTGGCGACACCGCCATTTCATCGTGGTTGCCCTTGATGATCAGCGCACCACCAGCAGCCAATGTTTGCACGCGGTCAAGCACCTCCAGCGGGTTGGCCCCGTAGCCCACCAAATCGCCCAATAGGGCAAACTGTCGCGCGCCTTGTGCGTGGGCATGGCTCAGGCACGCATCAAAGGCTTGGATGTTGGCGTGAATATCAGACAGCAATGCCAGCTTCATGTTGCACCGGGTTCGTTTTTGAAACATCATGCCCGAATCTGTTGAG
>JABMMH010000261.1 GCA_013205645.1 Polaromonas sp.
ATCAAGCGCATGTTCTGCGCATAGGTCATGCCCAGCGCCTGCCCGGCATGGACTTGACCGCGCGCAATCGACTGAATACCGGCCCGCATGATTTCACTGAAATACGCCGCCTCAAAGGCCACAAATGTGATGATGGCCGAAATCTCAGCGCGGTTGTTAGAGCCGCCGGGGATCATCGCAAAAAACCAGCTCGGCATCAGCAGGTAAAACCACAAGATCACCATGACCAAGGGCACCGAACGCATGCCATTGACATAGATCGTGGCCGGCACCGTCAGCAACTTGGTACCAGACAGCCGCATCAAAGCCAAGACGGTACCGAGAATAATGCCGCCAATGGTTGAGATCACCGTCAGCTCAATGCTGAAAATGAAACCCTTGATGACGAACTTGGAGATGATGTCCCAGCTCAAAAAAGTCAGGTCGAGTCCAAACATCTCAGTGTCCTCCGCCGGTGCCGCCAGCGACGATGTAGCCTGGAATCTGCACCCGTCGTTCGACAAAGGCCATGGCGCGGTTCACCGCAAAAGCAGAAATGGCGTACAGGAACGTCACCGCCAGATAGACCTCAATCCCACGTGAGGTTTCTTCTTGCGCCTGCATGGCAAACATGGTGAGTTCCGCGATCGACACAGCAAAAGCCACCGATGAATTTTTCAGCACATTCATGGACTCGCTGGTCAACGGCGGCAAGATGATGCGAAAAGCCATCGGCAATAAAACGTAACGGTAAGTCTGCGCAGTGGTCAAGCCCATCGCCATGCCGGCGTCACGTTGACCGCGCGGCAAGGCCTGCACACCCGCCCTGACCTGCTCGGCAATTCGCGCCGAGGTGAAAAACCCAAGCGCAAAGACCACCAACCAAAAGCTCGGCACCTGCTGCATCACCGGAAAAATTTTGGGCACGACGAAGTACCACAGGAAAATCTGCACCAGCAAAGGGATGTTGCGAAACAGCTCAACCCAGACATTGGCCAGTCGTGACACCCATGGGCTGTTGGTCAAGGTCCGCAAGGTGCCGACAAAAGAGCCGACCACCATCGCCACCACCCACGAACAAGCCGCCACAGCCAGCGTCCAGCCCCAGGCGTTGAACATCCACTGAAGGTAGGTTCGGCCACTGCCGTCGTCGTTTAGAAATACCTGCCAATCCCAACTCATGTGGACTCCAATCCAAAAAACAGCAAACCCCGCCGAAAGACTCAACGGGGTTTGCGGAAAGACTCAACACCAACCATTACTTCTTGGCGTAGTCTTCCATCGGTTTGTCATTTGGCATGGCCCAAGCTTCCTTGGTGCTCTGGCTGACAGCGTAGCCCACAGCGGTGTTTTTCGGTGGAATCGGCTTGATGAACCACTTGTCCCACAGCTTGGCAATTTCGCCAGACTTCAGCAACTCCTTGACAGTGTCGTCGCCGATTTTCTTGAAGGCCGCGTCGTCCCGGCGAACCATGATGGCGATCGGCTCAACGCTCAACACTTCACCGACGATTTTGAAATCAGCCGGGGCTCTGGACATGGCGATGTTGCCAGCCAAAATGGCGCCGTCCATGACGAAGGCTTCAGCGCGGCCCGACTCCAGCAGCAAGAAGCTGTCGGAATGGTCTTTGCCAAAAATTTCCTTGAAGTCGACGCCTGCAGCGCGCTGGTGCTTGCGCAGCGTTTGCACTGACGTGGTGCCGGTGGTGGTGGCCACATTTTTGCCAGTCAAGTCGGCGATTGAGTTGATGCCGGAGTTGGTCTTGACGGCAATGCGGACTTCTTCAACGAAGGTGGTTGGCAAGAAGGCCACGTCTTTTTGACGTGTGGCGTTGTTCGTGGTCGAGCCGCACTCGATGTCCACGGTGCCGTTTTGCACCAATGGAATGCGGTTTTGTGAGGTCACCGGCAGGTATTTGATGTCAAGTTTGCGACCGACGGCTTTTTCGACATTGGCCAGGATACGCTGGCAAATCTCAACGTGGAAACCGACATATTGACCCGCACCGACCGTGTACGACAGCGCACCGGAAGAATCTCGTACACCCATGGTGACAACGCCAGAGGCTTTGACCTTGGCCAAAGTGTCATTCGACTGGGCATAAGCGCCACCGGTGGCCAACAGGGCAAGGGACAGAGTAACTAATTTAATCTTCATGGATAACTCCTGTGATGGAAAGACTGGAATCTGATCAACTGTCATTCTAGGATCGGTTACGGATACCGCAAAAGCGGTTTTACCCGAATCCCCAAACTATTTTGACTTACCAATCCTTATTTTCTAGCAAGAAATCAGCCAGGAGGTGGTGGAACCGCCTGTAACTGCAAGTAATTCCAGAGCGCCTGCGCCAGTCTTTTCGGGCTGGCCTTGCCGCTAGGGCGCTCCCGATAAATGCGCACGTCCATCGGCATCTCGAATCCAGCCCCTGGGCTCACCAGCTTTTTAGCACGCAGTTCCTTTTTGACGGCACTGTGTGGCAAAAAGGCAATCCCATGGCCTTCTAACGCCATCGCTTTCAGTCCCTCAGCCATGTCA
Source organism: Polaromonas sp. (assembly GCA_013205645.1). GTDB lineage: Bacteria > Pseudomonadota > Gammaproteobacteria > Burkholderiales > Burkholderiaceae_C > Polaromonas. Next base: position 2,516 of record JABMMH010000261.1, read on the forward strand.
GTTTCGTAAATTCGCTCAAAATGTATGGCACTGCTGGCCTGCTTGAGCAGCAAGTCGACCAAGCGGCCCAAGTACGCGCCGGGCGCATAAGCCAAGTAGGGCAAGGGTTGACTCGCCTGCCCCGGCAAGGCGTAAAGCGGCGAACCATCCGGCGCAGGCTTGACGAAAGGCGCCAACACCTCTTGTCCCAGAGTGAGCATTTCATAGCGATCTGGGTCGAGCTGAAAAGGCTGGGAGTCATGGTGGTAAGCGATCAGCAGATCGCAACGGCCCTCCACCAAGCACAGCACAGCATCATGCACGTTCAAGGCAATCAAACGACTTTTAAGAGGGCCGAATTTTTCATTCAGGCTGCTGACCCAGGCCGGGAAAAACGTGAATGCCAGAGTGTGCGGTACGGCAAATTCGACCACATCTTGCCCGGCCGCCGTGTGCCCGCGCAGCATGGCCCGCGTTGACTGCAGGCTCTGCAACATCTCGATGGACTGGTCGTACAGCGTTTCACCTGCCGGCGTGAGCCGGGTCGGATAAGAACTGCGGTCAATCAAGTCTGTTCCAGCCCAAGCCTCCAGCGCCTGAATGCGCCTTGAAAACGCCGGCTGCGTGACATGCCGCAAAAGTGCCGACCGGCTGAAGCTCCGGGTTTCAGCCAGGCTGACGAAATCTTCAAGCCATTTGGTGTCCATATGCGATTAATTATTGCTGAAAAGGGTCTGCTAATTCATGCTTATCGTGCCCTGCTGCAACAAGATCAACATTTCGGTGAATCGCACGTCCACTTGCAGAAGGGGTTGGAAGCCGAAAGACGCTTTATGCATTTCATGCATAAAGTTGCTAAAAGCTTGCCTTGGACAGCCAGAAGGCATCGGCCTAAGCTCGCGCCTTCAATGTATCCACAAGGATTTTCAATGTCACACGCTTCAAGCCCTGCAGCAACCGCTCCAGTTTTGCACGCCCTGCCATCCTATTTGCATGCCGAACAAATCGGGCCTTGGGGCAATTACCTCCAGCAAGTCGACCGTGTGATCCCGCACCTCGGCAGCCTCGCGCGCTGGGCTGAGACGCTCAAACGACCCAAACGCATTTTGATTGTGGATGTGCCCATTCACATGGACGACGGCACGGTGGCGCATTTTGAAGGCTACCGTGTGCAGCACAACGTCTCGCGTGGTCCGGGCAAGGGCGGCGTGCGTTTTCACCAAGACGTGACGCTGTCGGAAGTGATGGCCTTATCAGCGTGGATGTCGATCAAGAATGCTGCGGTGAATGTGCCTTACGGCGGCGCCAAAGGCGGCATTCGCGTCGATCCCAAGACACTCTCACACGGAGAACTGGAGCGCATGACGCGCCGCTACACCAGCGAAATCGGCATCATCATCGGCCCCAACAAGGATATTCCAGCGCCTGACGTCAACACCAATGAGCAGATCATGG
>JABMMH010000262.1 GCA_013205645.1 Polaromonas sp.
GGTGCTGCCAGTACCTTGCTGGCCCAGTGCAATGCAGCGTTGACCCGCATGGATGAATTAAAACAAGGGCACACCGTTTTTCAGGGGTACTTTGGCGACGTTGATCCCTTCGCAATTGTTCATCCTCTCGACACATTGAAAAGTGTCGGCCAACGAAAAATTGCAGCCGACGAGGTGCTACGCAATTCCAGTGCCGAGTGGGATGCCCTGTGCGGTTTCAAGGCGGGGGCAAGTCGATTTAACGAAATCTTTGGGGCCGATGTCGACCCGTTTCAGTGCGACCCCGTGCGTGATCATCGCGAATGGAGTGGGAAATCGCATGAGGCTCAACAAGGCATGCAGCCATTGGAGCCACTGGTTTCAGCGTTGTCTGCGTTTGAACTCCGGTTTCCCAAACAGACTCCCTCCAATTGGATGGAGGCAGCAGATAAGCGGCGCAATGTCTTGGAAGATGAGAGCCGCGATGCCGCAAAACAAAAGCAGGCGACCGAACAGGAAATCGAGGCGCTTGATCGTAAGCGGCTGGCCATGCCATCTTGAGACAGGGAAGAAAGTGGGCAAACATAGTATCCACGAACCAAACAGGTGGACACTATGGAAACGAAGAGAGTGGAGCGGCGCAAACACAGCGCCCAATTCAGGGCCGAGGTGCTTCAGGCGTGCCGCCAGGCCGATGCCTCCGTGGCCGCGATAGCGCTGCGCAACGGGTTGAACGCCAATGTGGTTTACCGCTGGCTGCGCGAGGATGCCCGAGGCGTTGATACAGGCGCGGGCAGCCATGCAGCCATAAACACCAGGCCCGGCGCCGAGTTCATTGCAGTGCAGATGCCCCCGCCGGCTGTGGCGGCAGCTCCGCCAGAAATCCGCATGGAGGTACGCCGCCCCGGGGCGGTCACTGTCACGGTAAGTTGGCCCGTCCAGTGTGCCGGCGAGTGCGCAGCCTGGCTGCGCGAGTGGCTGCGGTGATTCGCATCGACGCGCTGTGGCTGGCGACTTCTCCCGTGGACATGCGCGCCGGCCCCGAGCGGCTGCTGGCCCGGGTGGTTCAGGTGTTCGGCGCCGCCCAGGCGCATCACGGCTACTTGTTTGCCAACGCGCGGGCCACGCGCATCAAGCTGCTGGTGCACGATGGCTTTGGCGTGTGGTGTGCGGCCCGGCGCCTGAACCAGGGCCGCTTTGCCTGGCCACGCGAAGCGTCTGAGGCTGCGGCGCCGATGACGCTGACACAGCCACAATTTGACGCCCTGGTGCTGGGCCTGCCCTGGCAGCGGCTGGAGCAAATGCAGGTGATTACGCGCATGTAGGTAAATGGGGGCGCACTGCTGGGAGGCAGGCAATCGGCACATGTCCCAATGGCGCGCAGAGGGTTTGCTTTGCACAATGCAGGCATGCTCAACGTGCACGAACTCAAAGCCCAGGACCTGCACGGTCTGAGTTTCGGTGCGCTGGCCAAAATGGCTACCGAAATGCTGGCGCGCATCGTCCAGCAAAGCCAGCACATCGATTTCCAGGCGCAAACCATCCGGCTGCGCGACATCAAAATTGAGCGCATCACGCACGAGCTCGCGCGCCTGAAGGCCTGGCGCTTTGGCGCCCGGACCGAGCGCATGAGCGCCGAGCAGCGCGAGTTGTTCGAGGAAACGCTGGCCGCTGACCAAGCCAGCCTGGAGGCCCAGCTCGAAGCGCTGCAGGGCCAAAGCGGCGCGCCGGGCCCGGCTGTTGTCGCCGAACCCCGGCGCCAGCCCAAACGCCAGGCGCTGCCCGAACACCTGCAGCGCGTGGAGCACCGCCACGAACCCGAAAGTACCACTTGCGGCTGCGGCCAGCCGATGGTGCGCGTGGGCGAGGACATCAGCGAGAAGCTCGATATCGTGCCCGCCCAGTTCTTTGTGCATCGCCACATCCGGGGCAAGTGGGCCTGCAAATGCTGCCAGGCGCTGGTGCAAGAGCCGGTCGAGCCGCACATCATCGACAAAGGCATGCCCGCTGAGGGCTTGATTGCCCACACCCTGGTGGTCCGCTTCGTCGACCACCTTCCCTACTACCGCCAGGAACAAATCAACGCACGCTCAGGCGTGCACACGCCGCGCTCGACCTTGGCGGCCTGGTCAGGCAGGGCTGGTGCCGCTTTGATGCCACTGTACGAGGCGCATCGCGCGTTTGTCCTTGGCGCGGCAACACTGCACGCCGACGAGACGCCGGTGAACATGCTCGACCCGGGTTCGGGCAAGACCAAGCGCGCTTACATCTGGGCGTACGCCCGCAGCAGCTTTGATGTGCTGGCGGGCGTGGCGTATGACTTTTGCATTGGCCGGGCAGCGAAATACCCTGTTGAATTTCTCAAGGGCTGGTCGGGCACGCTGGTGTGCGACGGCTACAAAGTCTACGAGAGCGTCCTCAAGTTAGAGACGCGCATCGAGGCGGGCTGCATGGCGCACGCGAGGAGAAAATTTGACGAGCTGATTAAAGAAAACCAGAGCCCGGTGGCCACCCAGACCGTACAACGCATCGCCTGGCTGTATCGGATTGAGAAAGAGGCCCGGGAACTGCCTGAGCATGAGCGCCTGGCCATGCGCCAGGCAAAGGCCAAGCCGCTGTGCGAGGAACTGCACGTTTGGCTGCGTCTGGAGCGCCAGCGCGTGCCCGACGGCAGCGCCATCGCCGGCGCCATCGACTACAGCCTGAACCGCTGGACGGCACTGACGACGTACCTGGTCGACGGCAACGTGGCCATCGACAACAACCATGTTGAAAATCTCATGCGCCCGTGGGCCATGGGAAGAAAGGCATGGTTATTCGCCGGCAGCGAGCTCGCCGGCCAGCGCGCCGCTGTCGTCATGAGCCTGGTGCAGTCCGCCAGGATGCACGGCCTGGACCCGTGGGTCTACCTCAAGGACGTGCTCACGCGCCTGCCCGGCCACTTGAACAGCCGTATCGACGAGTTGCTGCCGCATCGCTGGCAGCCTGCAGGCTAACGCTTTCGCCAACCCGTAGCATATTTCGACAGGCACATTCAAGATGCCATCGCTGGCCGCTTACGCTGAAACTGCCGTTTCGACCCTCTTGGAGGCGATGCATAGCGCAATGGTGCGTGGGCACCGCATTGAGATCAGGGGTTTCGGTAGTTTCTCAGTCATCCACCGTGCCTCGCGGATGGGCCGCAACCCGCGCAGAGGCGCTCCAGCGGAAAATTTCTGCGGCGCGTGTGCGGCATTTCAAGCCAGGCAAAGCGCTGCGTGAGGCAGTCGATTTGCCCGCTGATGAGGTTGCTCCCGCAAAGAGTCAGCCTAAATGAAAGTCGGGTGTGGAGAAAATCGTATGCCAGCAATGCCGCGATTTCAGCCATTGGAGATGAACGGATGAACTTCAAGAAACGCCACGAGCAGTCGTTCGCGAAAGTCCGCTATTGCGAAGCCTAAAAGGGCGCTTCGACAAGTAGCAGAACAAACTTCGCATTGGTACCAGACAGATCAAACAGGGACTTATTTGTCAATTTGGGAAAACACTTAGTAGCCCAAACAATGACCACTTTAATTTCGATGGTGTTGGTAACAAAAGGGTGTGTCAAGCGTATGCAGTCTGAAGCTTGTTCGCAGGAACAACAAGTCGGCGCGTGTCAAGGTAGCAGCGCTTGCCTGACGCATTCCAATTAAAAGATTGATATATTCTGTTTAAAAAAATTCATGCATTGACGGATTACCGTGCTGACTTAATCCGGCCTAAACTCTCCAGAGTCTTGAATAAAACATCAGCCTAATTTCTCGGACTCGGACTAGGCACGTGTATTGAACGACCATAGGTAGTCGCCTGTTACATGAAAATACTTTTAAAATTAGTCTTGACAGTATTTCTTGCTGCTGCGTGCCTGATTACGCATGCGGTCCCCGTCGCATGGCAAGGGAGTCTTGAACCGCTACCTTCGTCCGAATGGAATCGCGATCGCGCTGCTCACTTTCTCGAGCGCGCTGGTTTCGGTGGCACGCCATCGGAGGTTTCGCGACTGGCCGCGATGTCTCCCAAGCAAGCTGTGCGCTCGCTGGTGTACTACCGTGCGATTCACAATCCCTTGCCGCCCTTTGAAGATTCCGGTGCGTTTGATCCGGGCCTTGATCCGTTCGCACCTTCCCGGCCGGCTGCAACAGACTTGGCGAAGGCGACCGGCGAGTCACTCGGTGTAAAGGCCAAGCCTGCGGGTAACCGCAAGCTGCAGCAGGTTGCCGACCGCTTCCTGTATTGGAAGCGCGTGACCAAACTCGAGACGGAACGCATTGGCTATTGGTGGGCCAACCGCATGCTGGCGACCCAGCGACCGCTGGAAGAAAAGATGGCGCTTTTCTGGCATGGCCATTTCGCGACCGGCGATGAAAAAGTCCAAGATTACCGCAATATGTGGAAACAGAACGAACTTCTGCGCGCAAAGGCGACCGGCAACTTCCGTGATCTGCTGATCTCGGTGTCGCAGGATCCGGCGATGTTGGCGTCTCTTGATGCCGGCGTGAATGTAAAGGGCGCGCCGAACGAGAACTTTGCACGCGAGATCATGGAGTTGTTCACCATGGGTGTCGGCAACTACACTGAAAAAGATATTCAGGAAGCGGCACGCGCATTCACCGGCTGGAATTACAAAGGCCTCGTGTATGTCGTGAACCCTCAACAACACGACGATGGGATCAAGACGGTTCTTGGAAGCAGCGGTAATTTTGACGGTGTTCAAGTGATCGACATCATCCTTGGCAAGCAGGTGACATCGGAATACATCGCAAGCAAGCTGTATCGCTATTTTGTGCGCGAGGAAGTGACGCCAGCCATGCGCGTGAAGCTTGGCAAGCTACTGCGTGACAAACAATTTGAGATCGCACCTTTCCTTGAAACGGTATTCGAGTCACGCGATTTTTATAGCGATGCATCGGTCGGTACGCACATCAAGCCACCGGTGGAATTGACAATTTCAACTTATCGCAAGCTAGGCTTGAGGGAAGTTCCGGGCATTCCGGACTTCAATGTGCTGACCGAGTCGATGGGGCAAAAGCTTTTGAACCCGCCCAATGTGGCTGGATGGACCAGCGGGAAAAGTTGGATTACTCCTGGCCTTTTGCTCGTGCGTGGCAACTTTGTTTATGACACCGTTTTCCCGTCGGTCAATTTCATCGCGCCTGATCGCGTCGCCGACGACCGCTTCGGCATCGTGCCAGTGGCCGATAAGCTCGCGATGGGCATGGATGTGACGAGTGCGACCAAGCCTGATGACAAAGAAGTCACGTCGATGTCGATGCAGAACGACCGCGACGAAGATTTCAATACGCGCCTGGCAAGCTACCACGCTTGGCGCAAGGCGATTGAGAAGGTGAAGGCCATACCACGCATGCCGGCCCGCATAGACCTATCGCAAATGGTGCGCGATGCTAGATGCGCGAGTGCCCAGCAAGCGGTGGATCATATGCTGATGCGCTTCCTGTCCGTGCCGGTCGATGAAGAAACGCGCAGGAAGATCAGTGCGCTGCTCGAATACGACCTTGGCACTGCTGACTTGAAACATGCAAACAGCTATATGGAGGATGCGTTGCGCAACGTGCTGCACGTAATTCTGTCGCTGCCTGCCTACCAGCTTGGATGAATACGATGCAACACGCACATAACAACGTAACCCGCCGCAACTTGTTAAAGGCACTCGGGACACTTGGCAGCACCACTGGTTTGCCGATGTCACCAGCGCTGGCCGCAGCCGGTAGCGACAAGCGCATCCTCGTCGTGGTCGAAATGTCAGGCGCGAACGATGGACTCAACACGCTGGTGCCGTACACCGAAGATGCATACTATCGCCTGAGTCCGCGTATTGGTCTGCGCGCTGACAAGGTACGTAAGATTGATGACCGCTATGGATTCAATCCTGGCATGTTAGGTTTCGAGCGGTTGTACAAGGATGGAAAGATGGCGATCGTTCACGGATGCGGCTATCCACAGCAGTCGCTGTCGCATTTCCAGTCGATGGCTTACTGGCACACCGGCGTGCCAAACGGTGGCGAACGATTTGGCTGGCTAGGCCGTGTTGCTGATGCGATCGACCCTCAACTTAGGCCGAATTTCCTGGTCAACATCGACGAGCGCCAGTCACTGGCAGTGCAGTCCGAGCATCATGTGCCGGTTGTGTTCGATGATCCCGAACGCTTTGCTCGCAAAGGCTTGCTGCAGAGCCGCCCGCTGCTCGACAACCCGACCGTCACTGACGGGCCCAATTTATCGCGCAATTACCTTGACAAGGTCGCCGCCAGCGCACGCGAAGCATCACAGTTGGTAAGAGCAGCGTGGGGCAGTTACAAAACGCCGGTCGACTACGGTATACGGTCGCTGGACTTGAACAAGGTCGCCGCAATGATCAACGCTGGACTCCCGAGTCAGCTGTTCTACGTGTCGTTTCGTCACAATGCTTTCGATACGCACGTGCAGCAGAACGAGCAGCATGGCCGCCTCCTGTCCTATGCGTCTGATGCGATCGCTGGCTTCATGAAAGACATGGAGCGTATCGGTCGCGCCAATGATGTGAGCGTGTTGGTGTATTCCGAGTTCGGTCGCCGGGTAGCTGAGAATACGAGTTTGGGCACCGACCACGGCACTGCAAATCACATGTATGTCATCGGCAAGCCCGTGAAAGGCGGCCATTACGGCGACGCGCCGTCACTGACCAATCTCGACGAAGACGGCAACTTGATTTTCACGACCGATTTCAGGCGCGTGTACGCGAGCTTGATCGAAGGCTGGCTCAAGCATGACAGTAAGGTGCTGTTGCGTGGTGACTTTAAAACCTTTCCACTCTACGGTTGATTTTTTCTTGACTACATACGTTGTCAAACTAGCCTGCTTGAGTTCGAAGGCTCGGAATTCCGCTTTGGGTCGTTCTTTGAATTGACAAAGCAACAACGTCCGGCCGCTATCAGCCCATTGCCGACCTAGAACGGCACATCCCCATCATCAATATTTGCTGGCAGGGATGGCGTTGTGACCGTACGATCCAACTGCGCTGCCTGTTGAATCTTTTTCGCGTAGCCGTCCACAACCAGGTCCCGCAGATCGTCCAGAACCTCAAATACCGCCAAGGTCTGGGCGGCCGTTCAATGCGTTGGAAACTCCCACACTATGTGATGGTTGCCTTCTTTCTGTGATCACTGTCCCATCACCAGCTTGCGCCGTGTCATGGTGTTTTGCCTTTGCGGGGCGCAGCGGCACGGCTTGCCGCCTTCTTCTCTGAACGCGCCCGTTTCCGTTCATTCACCTAAAAC
>JABMMH010000263.1 GCA_013205645.1 Polaromonas sp.
CCCGGTCGACAGCGGCTTGTTCGCGCGCCACATGCTCTTTGAGTGACTTGATGCGCGCTGGCGTGCTGTCCCGCACAAAAGCCCGTGTCATTTCTGCTTCAAGCATGCGCCGCACGGCAAAAACTTGTTTCGCCTCGGCGACAGACGGTGCGGCCACAAAAGCGCCGCGTGCAGGTTCCAGTCGTATCAAACGGTTCTGCGACAACTGAAACAGCGCCTGTCGCACCAAGGTTCTAGACACCCCAAAATGGTCAGCTAACTTTTGCTCAGCCAGCTTGGTGCCGGGGTGCAAACGATGCTCGACGATGGCCTTTGTCAGCGCCTCGACGATTGAATAAGTGGTGGATGATTCCATGGGCCGATAATAGCCGAAACATTAAAAACTGTATACACTTTTGGTAAACCAAACAAGGAAGCACATGGGCTTGAGCACACACGTACTGGACACCATGCACGGCACGCCGGCGGCAGGCATGACTGTAGAACTCCACACCACCGAAGGCGACCAGACCACGCTGGTGAAAAGCTTCATTCTCAACGCCGATGGGCGCAACCCCGACGGCATGCTCTACGACCACGCCAGCCTCAAAACCGGCACCTACCGGTTGGTGTTTAATGTGGCGGGCTACTTCAAGTCACGCGGAGTAGAGCTGCCCGAGCCGCCGTTTTTGAACAAAGTGAGCATCGACTTCGGCGTCGCCGACGCTACCGCCCACCACCACGTGCCGCTGCTGGCCAGCCCGTGGAGCTACTCGACTTATCGGGGGAGTTAGTCAGCAACGCGGTGCGGCAGGCTCATTTCCCAGCCCTAAACGCGTCTGTGGTGCTGCTAGAATATCGTCTCAATTATGAGGAAGCGTGGCAGAGTGGCCGAATGTACCTGATTCGAAATCAGGCGTACCGTAAGGTACCGTGGGTTCGAATCCCACCGCTTCCTCCAGCCTGCATAACGGTTCGTTGCTATTAAATACGAAGCACGCTGTTTTTCACCCCCCCCGGCTAGATTTCTGTCCTTTTAGCTAGTGCTTCTCTTTGGTTGTGCCCGCTCAAGTCACAGCAGCTTCTATTGCGCCTGTAATGGCCCGTCTATTGCAAGTTCACTTCATTTTTGAAGGCGTCATTCCGCACCCGAAGCTTTTGATACATAGCGCGCCAGCGCAGCAATCTGCTCTTCAGTCAAGGTCGCCTTCTAGGCCGGCATATTTCCCAGGCCGTTGCGCAAGGCTTTGACAACCCGGGCGAAGTCCGGTTTGATCTCGTTGAGTATGGGGCCCACTGCGCCTTCAGCGCCCGCGTCTTTCAAGGTGTGGCAAATCGCGCAAGCGGGTACTGCGGTGGTGAAAAGTACTTTGCCTTGCATCATTTGCGCAGTCTCATCAGCGGCATGGGCTGCTGAACCGAATAGCAAAACCGCGATCCATAAAATTGACGGCGTGATCTGCCCAACTGGTGTTGTTGTTGCCACTCAGGTTTTCGCCCCGAGTTTCTGGCTGCACGTTGCCAGCAGAATCGGTTGCACGGCTGGCCATCGTGTAGCTGCCTGAACCGAGTCGGGCTTGCAACACGAATTGACGCCATGCGTACTTTCTCAGATCAGGCCCAACCAAGCGGGCGGCTTGCCAAGTTTTGCCGCCGTCAATAGAAACTTCAACGCCCTTGACCGCATTGAGCCCACCATGCGCCAAAGAGATCGGGGCACCGTTCATTTCCCAAGCCAACAGCGCATCAGTCATTGCATGAACCGGCACCGATCGTTCCACCATGATGCTTTTGGGGTCGATACCCGCAGGTAGTTTTTCCCCGCCCGTGCCTGTCATGTAACGGGTACCGTTGTCCATACGAGCCGATTCCTGGCATTGCCCCGGCGGACCAAGACAACTCCTCAATAGCCGCGGGACAGTGTCAGGGTTATCCCTTGCATGGCTTGAAAAATACAGACAGTGCCATGCCAACCCAGCATAATGATTTGAGATAAATATGCACTAAAAGTATTTAAATGCAAAACAAATCGTATTTTGGTTATTTGTTCGCCGCGCTATTTTTATTGCTGTCAGCCTGCGCAGCCAACAGCCCGCCGACTCCGGTCAAAGCATTGGCCAAGCCTGAACTGACATTTGTGGATTTGCAAAGTTTTGACCGCGAGCTGACGGCGGCTTTATCCGAACCACTGCCCATGGTCGAGGTGGCTTTTTTTGACCGCATCACCCCGAGTGCACTGCCTGATCGGCTCCAACATTGGATGGTGTCTGTTGAGGCGGGTGGTGGCTCGGTCAAGGTCTTACCGCCAAAGTCCAGCTTGACCCCCAGAGATCCATTTTTGATCATCAGCTTGTTGACTAGTTTGTGGTCTGCGTCGGACATGTTCAAAAGCCTGTCAAATCAAGCGCAGTACAAATCGGCGCGCGGGTTTGATGCTGAAATTATTCTCAAGATGGACGATAAAGGCGACGCTGTTGTGGATCGGGTGGTTTTTCTTAAAAAACCAAAAGGGTGATTTTATGAATCGAGGCCATAAAACTGTTCTGCTTTTGTTGCTCGGCCTGGGTCCGATTTGTTCATTTTCGGAAGTCGTCGCGCCGACAGCGGAGCAGATGATTCAGCAGCTCAAGGCACCTCGAACCCGTGGTCTGCGAAATTTGACCGTCGAGGCGGTCTCGCCGCTGGCGCCTTTGGCGACAGTCCCTGAAAAACCTTCGCTCTCATTGCTGATCCAGTTCGATTTCAATTCGGCGCGCGTGCGGCCGGAAAGTCAGCAAGCCTTGGCCAACTTGTCCCAGGCTTTGCAGTCACCCGAGTTGCTCGGTTCCAACTTTTCGATAGAAGGCCACACAGACGCCAAGGGTCGCAGCGATCAAAACCAAAAACTGAGCCAACAGCGTGCCCATGCGGTCAGTGATTTTCTTAAAAAGTGGGGCGTTGCAGAGGCTCGCTTGGTGGCGACAGGCAAAGGGGCATCGGAATTAGCCAACAGTGCGGATCCCTTTGCGCCTGAAAATCGCCGTGTTCGCATCGTCAACCTTGACTGATGTCGGTCGGCATGACTGAAACGCGTTCAACATGGCAACGGTTGTTGAATCGCATCGGTGCGCTGCCGACACGCCGGGTCAGTTGGGGCTTGGTTGTGCTTTTTTCCGTATGGGTTGTGTTGGATGTTTTCATCGTCAAGTTAAGCGGAGGGCTGGCGAAGTCGAGTTTTGATGCGATGGTGCGTGCCCGTGTTTTTGTGGCCGCGCCAGACCCGCGCATTGTGATTATTGACATTGATGAGGCCTCTCTCGCGCGAATGACCAAGGAGTTCGGGCGCTGGCCTTGGCCGCGGGATACGCTGGCGACGGTGTTAGACCATGTAGAGGCTCAGGCGCCGGCCGCCGTGGTGTGGGATGTTTTGTTTTCAGATGCAGACCGCATCAGCCCGGGTGGCGATGCGGCTTTCAATGAGGCCGTCAGGCGCAGCACGCACAGCCATTTTTCGGTGGTTCGTCTGCCCAAAATCAACGACAAATTAAGTCAAGTCACACAAGTGGATTTGCCCGGTTTATGGGCCGCACCGGCCTTGAAGATAGCGTCAGGGGCTGCCACTGTGGCGCTGATCCCGCCGGCGTTACCGGCTGTCGCGGAGAGCCGTTTGGGCTTCAATAACGGCTATGTTGATGACGATGGTGTGCTTCGGCGTTACCGCTATCTGGAGCGTTTGAGCGATGGCAGTGACATTCAATCGCTGCCCATGAGTGTTTTGCGTGCGTTGGATCCTCTCGCCTATCAAGCCTACTTGGCTAAATCTGGCAGCTCTTTTGTTGGCGATCGGGATGAATTGATTGCTTGGCGCCGGGAGGGGCCGGCTTATCCGCACATTTCTTTTGCCGATGTTTTTGATCAAGCTGACGGCGGAAAGCCACTGGCAACTGTGCCCAGTTTCGCTGGAAAAATTGTCATCGTGGGTGCGACAGCCCCGAGCCTGCACGACATTCATGCGACCCCTTTGTTCAGCATGCAGGCCGGCGTCGATTCGCTGGCGGCCGCATTGGATAACTTGTTGAACCAACGCCATTTGGCTGAACTGCCGCGTTGGCTTCAGGCTTTTTTTGCGGTGGCTCTTTGTGTGGGTTTGGCCGTTTGGGTGCAGCTCAAAAGCGTCGGTTCATTGGCCCCCGCTTTGCTGGTGTTGCCGGCCGCGCTCCTGGGCATGAGTTATTTGAGCCTGAACGGTTCGCCGATGTTTGTAGACCTTCATTTGGCCGCTGGTTTGGCCTTGCTTTTTTTAGCGCTGCTGCGCTATTGGAATACGCTGCGCAGAAATTACTGGTGCTCTCCGCCCGTCTTTGAAGAGCCGCTGGCTATTTGGCCTTTGACTCGGCAAGACGCTTGGTTCGAGGGACCGCTGGATCGCCTGATTGACGCTGTGGAACATCATGCGCCTGCATGTCGTGTGGTGGTTTGCGACTTCAACGAGGGTGGTCTTGCAACGCCGAGATGGCCTGAGCTGGCGCGTTTTGCCGCGGTTGTCGGTCCGCCGGCTATGTTGATGGCAGTTCGGTGCGAGCTCCAGCCAGTGCTGATGCGGCTAGCGAGTCGTTGTGGAGAGCCGGGCTTGCCGCAAACCTACGCAACCCGTGAGCAGTTGGCAAGTAGCGTTTTCTCGGCTTGGCATGGTTTCAAAAAATCCGAGACGGCATAAATATAAAAGGCACAGAGATGACATTCAGCCCAAATCTAAAGCGTCCGAAGTGTTTCTTCGGTGCCATGGTGAGTTTGTTCTTCACGCTGGAGGTACTGGCGCAGACGGTCGTGCCGGGACAGTTGTTGACGACCGTGCGCGCCACCGAGCTTCGGGCTGACAAGCTAGGCTCCGCGGCGATTTTGTCCAGCTTGGCGGCGGGCGTATCGCTTCGACTTCTCAGTGCGGAGGGTGGTTGGACCCTGGTCGAGGCCGCAACGAGTCCGGACAAGGCCCGTCCCAAAATGACCGGCTGGGTTCGCGCCAGCAGCGTCAATTGGCAAGCCGGCAGCTCCAATGTGTCTGGGCTGGTCAGTGGCCGAGAAGCGGCCGGCAACACGGTGTTGACCTTGGGTGTTCGAAGCATGCCGCCGCGTGTCAATCGTCATGCGCTGATCATCGGTATCAGTCGGTATGCGGACGCCGCCATTCCGTCACTGCCGGGCGCACGCATTGACAAAGAGTCCGCGACCCAAATGGCGCAAGCCATGCAGGTGCCTCTTAGCAATATTCGTTATTTGCAAGACGAACAAGCCACGGGCAACAGCATTCGTGCGGCGCTGAAAGACTTGACCAACCAAGTGCAAGACGGTGACCGGGTTTTTATCCATTACTCGGGACACGGCACCCGTTACAACGACCCGGTTGCCGGTGGCTGCGTAGAAGCCTTGCTGGCTTATGACGGTGGCCGCAGCGGCATGATCACCAACCATGAGATGGCCGACTTGCTCAAGACCATCACCAACAAGACCGACAAATTGTTTGTGATGTACGACGCCTGCCACTCTGGGGGATTGGCCCAGGCCGCGACCTCCGTTCGCACGCGAGGCGTTCTGAACCTGAATGACGAAGGCTTGTTGCGGCCGAAGTTTGCCAGCATCTCAGAAGAATGCGGTCGCCCGGTGAACGTCAAAACC
>JABMMH010000264.1 GCA_013205645.1 Polaromonas sp.
CGCAGCTTGGCCGCGCTGTTCAACCCGGTGCTGTACCCCGGTGTCGGCGACATCCTGCGCATCACGCAGCAGGAGCTGGCGTATCTGGTTGGGCTGTCACGGCAGCGCGTCAACGAGGCTTTGAGTACCTTGCAGGTTCAGGGCACGATCCGCATTGAATACGGCGGTCTGCGGGTGTTGAATTTATCGGCGCTGCGCAGCAGTATTCAGTGAAGTCTTGTTGCAAAATAGACCTCCCATGACCGCACCACTTCCTCCTTCCGGCGCTCGCCGCATCCCCAAGCCAGTGGCGTCCAGTACGTCGCCCGACAGCGGCCCTGCCACCATCCGACTGAACAAACGCATGGCCGAGCTCGGCATGTGTTCGCGCCGCGAAGCCGACGACTGGATTGACCGCGGCTGGGTTCGTGTCAATGGCAAACCGGCTTTGATGGGTCAACCGGTGTCGCCCAGCGATCGCATTGAAGTGGCGCAGCAGGCCGAGCATCAACAGCGCCAGCAGGTCACCATTCTGATCAACAAACCGGTGGGCTACGTCAGCGGTCAAGCCGAAGACGGGCATGAGCCGGCCGTGGTGCTGGTGCAGCCGCAAAACCGCTGGACTGAATGCAACAGCCGCATGCGCTGGGGCCATGAGCAGTTGCGCGGTTTGGCGCCTGCCGGCCGCCTAGACATCGACTCCATCGGTCTCTTGGTGCTGACGCAGGACGGCCGTGTGGCGCGCCAGCTGATTGGCGAAGACTCCGAGATGGAAAAAGAATACTTGGTGCGCGTGAGTTACGGTGCTGAGACGGTGAACGTGCAGGGCGCTTTTCCGGCCGAGCAGTTACAGCGTTTGTGCCATGGCCTGAGCCTGGACGGCGTGCCACTCAAGCTGGCCCAAGTGTCTTGGCAAAACCCTGAGCAACTCCGCTTCGTGCTGAAAGAAGGCAAGAAGCGGCAAATTCGCCGCATGTGTGAGCAGGTCGGTTTGTTTGTCACCGGTCTCAAGCGTGTTCGTATTGGCCGTGTCAATTTAGGCCACTTGCCGGTCGGGCAGTGGCGCTATTTGGCCTCACACGAGCGCTTCTAACGCCACAAACTTAGGACAGCGGCCGCGCCGAGCTCTCAATCGCATAACGCGTGACCACGGGCGGCTCTGGTGCAATGTGAAAAGCCAGTTTGCGGTCGCGCAAAGCGACGTCGGCGGCGGTGACACGGTCAAAACGCCGCAAGTGCTCGGTCCATGATTCGTCGACGACTTGTTCGACATAGCGACCGGGTTCACCCAAGTCATGTAGCAACTCCCAGCTGAGGGCGCCTTGGCGCAGCCGGCTGCGGCGGCTTTGCTGCATCAGTGCGACGAAGGCGTCGGCGCGGGCCGGGTCAATGCGGTATTCAAGGGTCACCACAACATGACCAGTGCGCGGTGCGGTTTGGTTGACCGGGACTTTGAACTCACGTGATGGCGTCAGGTCTTCTTCCTGCCCCGAGTCCTTCATGAAGCGTACCGCTATAAACATGGCGGAGCTGCCGGTCAAAGCGGCAATCATCATGCTCACTGTCAACGAGCTCACGGTGGCGATTTGTCCCCACAAGGCGGCACCAAACGCGCTGCCGCCCATGATGGCCATTTGGTACATCGACATGCCGCGTGCTCGGACCCAGTCGGGCAGCGCCATTTGTGCCGCAACGCTCAGGCTGTTGGCGGTGCACAACCAAGCCATGCCGCCCAAAAACATGGCCGGAACCGCGACATACACGTTAGGCGCAAAGGCCATGACCAAGGTCGCGAAGGACTGCAGCAGCGTGCCGGTCAGCACCAGCCGGTTGCCGGCTAAAAACTGGCGCAGTCTGGGCAGAAGCATCACCACCGTGATGGCGCCAGCACCCATAGACGCCAGCAACAACGTGAAGGTGCCAGCGTCACCACCGTCCAAGCGGCGGGCCAGCAAAGGCAGCAGCGCGAGCAGCGCGGTCGAGTGCAAAAAAAACAGCGCCACCTTGACAAAGACGGAGCGCAAGCGAGCCGACTGGCTGACAAACTGCATGCCCACGCGCATGGCGCTGAGCAGGCGTTCGCGGCCCAGTGGGCTGGGCGAATGCTCGCGGCGCCAGCGCATGATGACAAAGCCCGAGAGCACGGACAACACGGCATTCAGCACAAAGACGTAAGCGGTTCCTGCGCTAGCGATCAAGGCACCCGCCACCAAGGGGCCAATGATGCGTGACGCATTCATCGCCACGCCGTTCAGGGCCAGGGCGCTGGGCAGCTGCGGGCGGGGCACGACTTCTGGGATCAGCGCCGAAAACACCGGCCAGCGCATCGCTAAGCCAATGCCGTTGGCAAAGGTCAGCGCTAGCAATAAGGGCGGTGTGATGACATCGAGCAAGACCGCGATGCACAAAACCACCGCGGTGCCAGCCAGCCAAAACTGCGTGATGATGAAATAACGCCGCCGGTCAAGGATGTCGGCCAGCGCACCGCTGGGTAAACCCAGCAGGAACACCGGCAGGGTTGACGCAGTTTGCACCAAGGCAACCCAGATCGGCGAGGAGGTCAGGGACGTCATCATCCAAGCCGCCGCGACGTCATTCATCCACATCGAAATGTTGGCCGCCAGCCAAGTCCCCCACAACATCCTGAAAACGGGAATTTTCAGGGGGCCCCAAACGGTTTGAGCAGCGGCAGACGCTGGGGATGCCGCGTTGTGGGCGGCCGGGGCAGCTTCAGGAGATGACGACATGTGGCACTTGGTTGGCTGCTTGAATCAGGCTGCGTGGTGTGATGGCGATTGAGTTTAGACCGACAGCGTCTCCCAGCGCTGAAGAGCCGTCATCAAGTCCTCTTCAAGCTTGCTGTTGCGGGCATTCAGTTCGGCCGCCCGTTTGGCGTCACGGGTGTAGAGCGTGCCGTCATAGAGCTCTTGTTCGATGGCTTTTTGCTGCGACTCCAGCTGCTGTATCAGGGCCGGCAAAACTTCCAACTCGCGTTGATCTTTGTAGCTGAGCTTTTTCTTCGGGGCGTCGGCGTCAGTTTTTGCGGCAGCTGGTGCTGATTTGTTGGCGCTGGCGGCTTTGGCTGCTGGTGCGGCCTTGTTGCCGCCATTGATCTGGGCCGCGCGCTTGGATTGTGTGATCCAGTCGGTGACGCCGCCTTCGTATTCGCGCCAGAAGCCGGGGTTCTCTGGCGTGCCTTCGTAGGCGATGGTGCTGGTGACGACGTTATCCAAAAAGCGCCGGTCGTGGCTGACCAAAAACACGGTGCCTTCGTAGTTTTGCAGCAAATCTTCCAGCAACTCGAGGGTGTCGATGTCCAAGTCGTTGGTCGGCTCATCCAGCACCAATACGTTGGCGGGGCGGGCGAAAAGGCGAGCCAAGAGCAAACGGTTGCGTTCACCGCCGCTCAGGCTGCGCACGGGAGAGCGGGCGCGCTCGGGACTGAACAAAAAGTCGGTCAGATAACTCTTGACGTGTTTTTTCTGGCCATTGATCTCGACCCATTCGCTGCCGGGACTGATGAAGTCTTCAAGAGTCGCATCAAGATCAAGCGCATCACGCATCTGGTCAAAGTAAGCCACCTGCAAATTGGCGCCTTGGCGGATCTTGCCTGGCGGTGTCGTCACGTCAGGCTGCAATTCGCCGAGGATGAGTTTGAGCAGCGTCGTTTTGCCGGCACCGTTGGGTCCCAGTAAGCCAATCTTGTCGCCGCGCAGCAAAGTGCCGGTGAAGTGGCTGACAATGATTTTTTCAAAACCCGGATGGCCGAAGCTCAGAGAGACATCGGTCAACTCGGCGACGATCTTGCCACTCTTCTCGCCACTTGACACATCCAGATTGACGCGGCCGACCACATCGCGTCGGGCCGAGCGCGAGTCGCGCAGCGTTTCAAGCCGGCCGATGCGCGCCACACTGCGGGTGCGACGAGCCTCGACACCTTTTCGAATCCAGATTTCTTCTTGCGCTAGCAGTTTGTCCGCCTTGGCGTTGATCACTGCCTCTTGCTCCATCTGATCTTCTTTGGTGATCAAGTATTGCGCAAAGTTGCCCGGATAGCTGCGCAGCTTGCCGCGATCCAGTTCGACGATGACGGTGGCGACTTGGTCCAAAAAGGCCCGGTCGTGGGTGATGGTGATGATGCTGCCGTTGAAGTTGACCAGCAACTCTTCAAGCCAAGCGATGGAGTCAAGGTCCAAATGGTTGGTTGGCTCGTCCAGTAAAAGAACATCCGGTTTGGCGACCAAGGCTTGGGC
>JABMMH010000265.1 GCA_013205645.1 Polaromonas sp.
CACCAGCATCACATCAACCAGCGGTGTCATGTTGATTTCGTTCATCACCTCGTCGGGGTCGGCTTGGGTTCCAAAGGCCATGTTGTTCTCGCTCAGGCTTTTGTCAGGGGCGCAACATGCGGCATCTTGGCGGGACTGCCGGCACTGACGCGTGCGCCGGTTACAAAGTAAGCATGCAGGTCATGCGCAAAGCGGTTGACCTTGTGCAGCACGCCTTTGTTGCCGCGCACCAAGGCGTTGTAGCCGAGCACCGCCGGGATGGCGACGGCCAGGCCCAACGCCGTCATGATCAGCGCTTCGCCGACCGGGCCAGCGACTTGGTCAATGGTCGCGGCACCGGTTGCCCCAATCGACAACAGTGCATGGTAAATGCCCCAGACCGTGCCGAACAAGCCAACAAACGGCGCCGTGGAGCCGACCGAGGCGAGTATCGCCATGCCCGATTGCAAATGGGTGGTGAAGTCGTCGATGGCTTGGCGCAGACTGCGCGTGACCCAGTCGCTCATGTCCAGCGTGTCGCCCAACTGGTTTTGCGTGTCGCGGTGGTGGGTGGTGGCTTCGCGGCCATGTTCCACCAGTTGGCGAAAGGGGTTGGCAGGGTCTGCCCCCAAACTGGCCAGACCGGCGGGCAGGTCTTGGCTCTGCCAGAAACCTTCGGCATTTTTGGCGATTTTTTTGTAGCGCAGCAAGTCCAGCGACTTGATGATGATGACCATCCAGGAGGCCAGCGACATCAGCAGCAGCAGCACAGCGACCGATCGGATAACGATGTCGCCTTGCGACCAAACACTGGCCAGGCCAAATTGGGAATTCATTAAACAGTTCTCCGGTTGCGTGATTTTGAAATATGGGCAGGGCTGGGCAGCTTGGTTAACTGCGCAGTTCCCAATGAATGGGGACGTTGACGGCCATGGTTTCGGCCACGCCGTTGCGCATGCCCGGCACATAGCGCCAAGCCATGACGGTGTCGTAAGCCGCTTTGTCTAGGCGCGGGAAGCCACTGGAGCTGACCAGTTCGGCGCGCTGCGGTTTGCCGTCGACGCCAATCCAGACCTTGTAGACGGTTCTGCCGGTTTCGCCCAAGCGCGCGCTCAGCGAGGGGTAGTTGGGTTTCGGGTTGTGCAGGTAGTCGGCGTTGCTGGACGGCTGTTGCACCACAGCCGCGGCTGTCGAGGCTGTGGGCGGTGATGTTGATGATTTCGCTGGTGCTGGTGTTGGTACTGGTACTGAGGGTGCGGGCGCAGGTGCTGCTTGCACGGTGGCTTGTGCCGCGGGGGCTGCAACGGCCAAAGGCTGTAATTGTGCAGGCACGGGCGGGGCCGCTGGCTTGACTGGCGCTGTCGGCGTAGGTGTCGGTTTTGTTGGCGCCGGTGGCTTGGGCGGTGCGGGTGGCTGGGGCTTTGCAGGCTGCGGCGGCGCTGGCGCGTCAATCAGCTGAGACAACACGGTGACCGGTATCAGGATCTCGGCCGCCCGGATCAGCAGGCCACTCTGCAGGGTCCAGATCAGGCCAACGTGCACGGCCACCACGCTTAAAGCAATGGTCACATTGCGGCTGAGCAGGGGCTTGGTGGACGAGGGAGAAGGCAAAAGAGACGGCATGGGGGCGGGTGATCGGTCGGTTTGCGTTTGGAGCTTGAGATTATAAGTGGGCGAATGAGAATAATTCTCAACTGAGGCGTGGGTCTTTGAGTCTTTGGTACAGCCCTCAGACGTCGGCCCACATGCGCAGCAGGTTGTGATAACAGCCGGTGAGTGTCACTACTTCTGACCTTTCGCTGTTCAACGGGCCTGAGTCGAGCTGACCATTTTGTGCCAAATCTTGCCGTCTCAAGGCCGTGATGGCCATGTCCATGTCATAAAGTAGGCGCCGCTGGGCATCCGACCTGACCATGCTTTCGATCCAGAAAAAACACGCCAAGCGTTCACCGCGGGTGACGACTTCAACTCGGTGGACTGACGTGCCTGGATACAGCACCAGGTCACCCGCTGTGAGCTTGATGCGCTGCTCGCCATAAGTGTCCTCCACCACCAGTTCACCGCCGTCGTAGCTCTCGGCATCGCTCAAAAACAAGGTGCACGCAATATCGGTGCGCACATGGCGGGCGCTGGCGGCGTGCGTGCGCACCGCGTTGTCAATGTGGCTGCCAAAGGAATTGGCGTCGCCGCTGTAGCGGTTGAAAAGCGGCGGGTAAACCGACTTTGGCAGGGCGCCGGTGACAAACTGCGGGTTGCGAGCCAAGGCGACAGAGACGATGTGCCGCGCTTGCTGAGCCGCCGGCAATTCCTCGGGCAGTTGCCGGTTGTTTTTCACACCAGCGCTTTGGCTGCCCGCCGTGATGCGGCCATCGGCCCAATCGGCACCGAGGATGTGTTGGCGCACCTGTGCCAGTTCTTGGGGCGTCAAGACGTTTGGAATGCGCAGCAGCATGGGAGTGTCCTGTTTTAAAACTTGCTGGTCAGGGTCATCCGTGCCGTGCGCAGAGGTGCAACAGTCGGCCAACCTTGGTACAACGAACTGTAATAAATCTGGTTCGTCAAGTTGTCCACATTGAGTTTGACTGTGTTGCTTTTATTGATGATGAGCTCAAGCATGGCGTCGAGTCGGGTGTAGGCCGGGGCACGGTAAGCGAGACGCTCAGCGCTGGCGGAAGACGGCCCGTTGACGCTCACGTGGGTTGCACCGCCGCCGACACGCCATTTTTCGTCAAGCCTGTAAGTGCTCCAGAGATTGGCCTGCATGCTGGGCGTCAGTCCAGGGTTGAGTCCCACCGTGGCTTGCGCTGCGGCAGATGAACCGGCCTTGTCGATCACCCCATGCATGAAGGCGATGCCGCCAAAAATGTCCCATTTCGGGTTGATGCGTCCCGCCACTTCGAATTCCAGCGAGTTGGTATGGCGCTGGTTTGACAGCACGCTTTCGCCAGCAGGCTGATTCACATCGGTGTTGCGCTCGTGGTATTTGTCGGTACGCGCCAGGGCCGTGCGCAGGGACAGGTCGCCGTCTAACAATTCCCATTTGGCACCGATTTCTAAATTACGGCTGCTTTCCGGTGGCGTATTGGCGCTCTTCACGTCGTACTGGTAAAGGTCGCCTGAGGTGTTGAACGATGTGCCGTAGGACGTGTAGTAGCTGACCGCGTCATTCGGTTGGTACATCACGCCTAGGCGCTTGCTCAGCACGGTGTCGCTGCGGGACAGGGGGGAGGCAGGTGTAGCCAAGCCTGACCGGTCATAGTCGCCGGCGAAATTATCCAGACGCAAGCCACCCACCACTTTCCAAAATGGTGTTAGGTTGATGGTGTCTTGTGCGTAGAGGCCAATCGCCGTTGAGGTGAATTCGGTCGACTTTAAGCGCATTCGGGTGTCCGCAACAGCACTGTTGTCGGCCGAGCCAACCGTGGTGCTGGGTCGGGTAGGTATGCCTGTGTAGCGGTAAACAGTGGTGTTTTCACGCGCGATATCGGTGCCCAGCAAAAGCTGATTTTTGCGTCCAAACCAGTCGGTTGTGGTGATGAAATCACTTTGTACAAAGGTATGGTGGTCTTCTGCCCCGCGAGTCTGTGTTCCCCGGTTGACCACTGTATTGGGTCCGAAGTTGGCTTGCGTTACGTTGTCTGCAAAGCGATTGATCTGCGTCGCCCAAAGGTCACGTGTGTAATGGCCGTCGCGAACCACTGTTCGCAGGGTGCTGCCGTCAGTCCAGCGATGCGTGTGGGTGAGCGTGGCGAAGTCAGCACTGTCTTTTTGATAGTCAGAGTTGGCGCCATACCATTTGTCTGCCGGCAGGGGAGCAGGGATGCCTTGCAGCCAACGTCCACCCAGCACGGGCTTGTCGTTGTAGTCCAAGTGGTAGAGGCTGAACATGAACTCGTCAGCAGTGCCAATGCCCAGTCTGTAGTCAAGTGACAGACCGCGGCGGCTGGTCGACGCTTTGCCGCCCAAACCATCCCAGTCGGTGGTCATCGTGCCGATGCGCAGGGCGGCATCGTCATCTGTCTTGATATTGAAGTCACCGGTGGTGCGCAGGTAATTGCCTGTGCCAACAGTGACGTTGACTTCTTGCTCGGTCAAGAGACGCGGTATTTTGCTGACTTGGTTCACTACGCCGCCGGTTGAACCGCGACCAAACAGCATGGAGGCTGAGCCCCGCAGTACATCGACGCGGTCGTAGTTGAAGGTGTCCCGATTGTATTGTGCAATGTCGCGCACACCGTCCAAGTAGATGTCACCCACCACGCTGAAACCACGCAGCCTGATGTTGTCGCCTATCCTTCCGCCCTCGCCAGCTTCAAAGGTTATGCCGATGACGTTTTCCAGGGCGCTCTTGAAACTGTCTTTGCCTTGGTCGTGCAGCAGTTTTTCATTCACCACCGTCAGCGACTGCGGAATGTCTTTGGCCAAGACCGGCACTTTGCCCGAACTGGTGATGCCACTTTGGTAGGTCTGCTGATCGCGCTCTCGAGCGCCCATGACGACGACAGGCGCCAAGGTTTTCCCTTCAAGTTTTGCAGCTTCTGTGTCGGGCAAGGTACTTTGGGCCCAGCTGGACACCGACATGGCCAGCATCAGGGCGCCCAAGGGTAGATGCGCTTTTTCAGACACAGAGGTTGATTCGGCGCTTGTGTAGGCGGATTTTGGCGGTTGTTGATATGTCAAGGTG
>JABMMH010000266.1 GCA_013205645.1 Polaromonas sp.
CAGTTGCTCGCCTTCCGCGAAAAAACCGGCGACTTCGGCACCCTGCTGTACGCCTGCCACGACTGGGTTGACCCAGCGCTCGGCCGCCGCTCGATGGAACTGATGGCTGAGAAAGTCATGCCACAAGTCAACGCAGCCATTGCCAAGTCAGCCTGAAGGAACAAGCATGTCAAGCATGAAAATAGGCATCGCCGGTATCGGCAAGATGGGCAGCGCCATGGCGGCGCGTCTGTTGTCGCAAGGTCATCAGGTCATGGTCTGGAACCGCACGGCTGCGCGGGCGCAGCCCTTGCTCGCTGCAGGCGCCACCTGGGCCGCGACGCCGCGTGAATTGGTCGCGCAAACCGACGCGGTGATCAGCATGGTCTCGGACGAGCAGGCCCTGCAAGAGGTTTACTTTTCGGCTGAAGGCTTGTTGTCTGGCGCCCCGCAAGGCAAGCTGCTGATTGACATGAGCACCATGAGTTCTGCCCGTCAGGTTGACATGGGCCAACGCGTCAGTGCCGCCGGTGCCGCCTATGTCGAGTGCCCCGTGGGCGGCAGCATTGGCCCAGCCAAAGAGGGCAAGTTGCTTGGCTTTGCGGGTGGTGCCGACGCTGACGTTCAACGCGCCTTGCCGCTTCTGAATGTCTTGTGTCGGCGGGTCGAGCACGTGGGTCCGCATGGTGCGGGCGCCATGATGAAGCTGGCCATCAATTTGCCACTGATGGTGTATTGGCAAACGCTGGGCGAAGCCCTCTCGCTGATCGAGCCCTTGGGGCTTGACCCGAGCCGCGTGATCGATATATTTTCCGAATCGTCGGGCGGTCCGAACATGCTCAAAGTGCGCGGCGCCATGATTGCGCAGGCGCTGGCCGGTGACAAAAATGACACTGTGACGGTCAACCTGGGCACCATGCGCAAGGATGTTCGGTCGATGCTGGCGCAAGGCACTGGGCAACACCGAAAAATGCCCTTGACCGCTGCCACGCTGGAGAGTTTTGAGGCCGCTGCGCGCAGCGGCTTGGATGCCGCCGACTGCACTCAATTGTTGGTTTGGTGGTTAGACCAAGGCGGCCAGTTACAAGGAGGAACAACATCAGGGTAACAACGGAGGTTGTTTATCGAACGACCCACTAGACTATTTTCGTGTGCTGACTGTTTGGATTGAAATGAACTGAAAACTAAAAGGAGACAAGATGTCGTGCTTTAGCAAAAAATCATCAACCTTGCGCTATTTACTAGCGTCTGCGCTGTGCCTTTCTGTCTGGACTGGTGCGCAAGCCCAAGCCCAGCCCTTTCCGAATAAACCGGTCAAATTGATAGTGACGTATCCCGCCGGCGGCAGCTCTGACCTGATGGGCCGGATCATGGGTCAAAAGCTCAGTGACGCCTGGGGTCAGCCCGTGATCATTGAAAACCGGTCTGGTGCTGCAGGCTCCATCGGCATGGAATACGCGGCCCGGCAGCCCGCCGACGGTTACAGCTTTGTGGTTGCCAACCTGGGCCCCGCCGCCGTCAACCCGCTGATCTCCAAGGTGCCCTACAACATGGACCGAGACTTCGTCCCGGTCTCGCTCACGGCCGTTGGCCCGAACGTGTTGGTGGTGCCTGCCGCCTCACCTTTCAAATCGCTGGCAGACTTGCTAGCGGCAGCCCGCGCCAAGCCAGAGGCGCTTAATTTTGGCACCAGCGGCCCTGGCAGCATGTCGCATTTGGCGGGTGAAATGATCATGCGCCAAGCCAAGGTCAAGATGACGCAAATTCCTTACAAAGGCGGTGGTCTGGCGGTGACGGACCTGATCGCCGGGCAACTCAGCATGATGGTCTCTGACGCCTTGCCCGTGTCTCAGCACATCAAGACCGGTCGGCTGCGCCCTCTGGCGGTCACCAGCGCCACGCGCATGAGCATGCTGCCCGATGTCCCGACCTTTGCTGAAGCCGGACTCGATGGTTTGGTGGCCAACAACTGGTGGGGCGTTTACCTGCCTGCCAAAACACCCAAAGCGGTGGTTGACAGCTACGTCGCCGTGCTGAAAAAAGTGATGGCTGACCCAGACCTGAAAGAGCGTTTTGCTGCTTTGGGTGTCGACGCCATGGCCAGCTCGCAAGAAGAGTTTGTCTCGTTCTTTGGTGCTGAAACCGCCAAGTACGGCAAGCTCGTGGCCGACAACAACATCAAAGCTGAATAATTAATAAGAGGATCGATACGATGCTGTACACCTGCCAACCCGGCTGCGCCAACCCGCTGCACAAGCACTCCGCTGCAGCCACCAAATCCTCTGCCACCCAGAAGCTGTCCGTACCGGTCAAAAAGCCTGCTGCTAAAGGCAAGCAACAAGCGCTTCGCATCGACATGCATTGCCACTACTTCAATCCGGCGGTGGGTAAAAAAGCCGCCGTGCTGAATCCGGGTGAGCAAGAGATGCCTTTCATTTTTGCCAACCAGCTGACCCGGGACGTCAACACCCAGCAAATGAAAGACCGGGCGCCCAAGCTGTCGGACATCGCTGTCCGGCTGGCCGACATGGACGCCATGGGCATCGATATTCAGGCGGTGTCGCCCGCGCCTTTTCAGTACTACTACTTTGCAGAACCGAGCTTTGGTGCTGAGCTGGCACGCGATGTCAACGACGGTATCGCGCAGCTGGCCGGGCAGTGGCCAGAGCGCTTTGTCGGTATTGGCACGGTGCCATTGCAAAACGCCGACATGGCGGTGATTGAGCTAGAGCGCGCAGTCAAGCAACTGGGCCTGCGCGGCATCGAGATCAACACCCACGTCAACGGCAAGAACCTGACCGATCCTTCCCTAGGACTAGAGAAGTTTTTTCGCCGGGTGGACGAATTGGGCGTGGCACTTTTCATGCACCCAAATGGTTTCACCTCGGCGGAACGTCTGACGGACCATTATTTGAACAACGTCATCGGCAATCCGCTAGACACCACCATCGCCGTCAGCCACCTGATTTTTGACGGTGTGATCGAGCGCAA
>JABMMH010000034.1 GCA_013205645.1 Polaromonas sp.
AAAGCCTTCTTTGCACGGCCTGACACCTTCGGCCTAGGGGTTTGCAACGGCTGCCAAATGTTCGCTGAACTGGCCAGCATCATTCCTGGCGCAGAAGCCTGGCCGCGCTTCACCACCAACCTCAGCGAACGCTTTGAAGCCCGCTTGGGCCAGGTCGAAGTGCTCGAATCGCCGAGTCTTTTCTTGCAAGGCATGGCGGGTGTGCGTCTGCCGATTGCCGTGGCCCACGGTGAAGGCTTTGCCAACTTTGCACGTCGCGGCAATGCGGCTAAAGCGATTGCAGCGATGCGCTTCACCGACCACCTTGGCCAGCCGACCGAAGCCTATCCGGCGAACCCGAACGGCAGCCCAGGCGGACTCACGGCGGTGACCACGGCAGATGGCCGCTTCACCGCGATGATGCCGCACCCGGAACGCGTTTTCCGCAATGTGCAAATGAGTTGGACGTCAGGCAACATCAAAGACTTCAGCCCGTGGATGCAAATTTGGCGCAATGCTCGAAAGTGGGTTGCTTGATCTGATCATGCCTTCAAGGCACGCTTGTTGCGTTCAAGTTCCATGGGAGTTGAATCGTTTTTGATTCAACCAATCAAAAGGGCCGTTATTTTATGAAGCTTAAGTATTTGAAGTTAGTGGCAGGCATCAGCTTGGCGATGGTCACGGGTTGGGCTGCTGCGCAGTCTTATCCAGCCAAACCGGTGCGGCTTGTCGTGCCGTTTCCTCCCGGCGGCGCGACTGACATTCTGGCCCGTGCTATCAGCATCAAAGCGGCGGAACACTTGGGTCAGCCGATTGTGATCGACAACCGAGCCGGCGCTGGCGGCACCATTGGGTCTGCCGTGGTGGCCAAGTCACCGGCAGATGGCTACACCTTGTTAATTGGGACGGGCAGCACACACTCCATCGGGCCCATCATCAACCCGAAACTTCCTTACGATGTGGAGCGTGATTTCGAGCCAGTGGTCTATGTCGCCAAAACTGCCAGCGTGTTGGTGGTGCCGGGCAACTTTCCGGCTAAAAATCTGGCTGAGTTTATCGCCCTGGCCAAGGCCAAACCGGGTCAGCTCAACTACGGCTCCAGCGGTAATGGGACGAACAGCCACCTCAGCAGTGAGTTGTTCAAAGCGCAGGCGGGTGTTTTCATCACGCACATTCCTTACCGTGGCACCGGCTTGGTCTTCAACGACATGATGTCGGGCCAGGTGCACATGCTGATGGACAACTACGTCACCTCACAAGCCAATATCAAGGAGGGCAGGCTCCGAGTCATCGGCGTGACCAGCCCAGAACGACTGCCGTTTTTACCGGACGCACCGACACTCAGCGAACAGGGCTTGAAAGGTTTTGACGTCAGCAACTGGTTCGGTATTTATGCGCCACACGGCACGCCTAGCGAGGCGATCAACAAGGTCAATGCCGCGTTCAACGCCGCCTTGCAAGACCCTGAAATGATCAAGCGTTTGGCTTTTTTGGGTGCCACACCAACCGGCAGCACGCCAGCGCAAATGGGCAAGATGGTGGCCGATGACAAGACCAAGTGGGCGAACTTGATTCGTGACCGCAAGATCGTCGTCAACTAAAAAATTCAGCGAACTCAAAAGGAAAGCCCTGCTCAGCAAATGCTGGGCAGGGCTTTTTAGATTGACGGCTTGATTACATCCCGACTGGGTAGCCGTCTTTGCGGTGGTCTGACGCCGCGATGTAGCCGTTCTCAACCTTCATGGCCAACTGTGCACAACCGAACTCGGTGTTGAAACGCGGCGCCACTTGAACCACGTGGCCGCGCGCGATCAAGCCCTCAATCGCGTCTTGTGGGAAGTTCCATTCCACAGCGATCGTGATGTTGTCGTCCATCACGCGCCAGCGTGGTGCGTCGCTGGCCGCTTGCGGGTTTTGTCCATGGTCGGCCACACGAGCGGCCACTTGCAAATGGCCTTGCGCCTGCATCGAGCCACCCATCACACCAAAGCTCATGAGCGGTGCACCGCCTTGCGTCAAAAAGCCTGGGATGATGGTGTGAAACGGCCGCTTGCCCGGTGCAACTTGGTTCGGATGACCTGGCTTGAGGCTGAAGCCCGAGCCGCGGTTGTGCAGCGCAATGCCGGTACCCGGCACGACCACACCCGAGCCAAAACCCTTGAAGTTGGACTGAATGAACGAAACCATCATGCCGTTCTCGTCAGCGGCGGTCAGGTAAACCGTGCCACCGTTGTGCGGCGACCCCGGTCGCACGGCAGCAGCGTGCTCTGGGTTGATCAAGCTGGCGCGCTGTTTCAGATACGCCGGTTTGAGCAAGTCGGCTGCCGTGACGTCACGCATGGCATCCGGGTCGGCCACGTATTCATGCAGGTCTGCAAAGGCCAGCTTCATGGCTTCGATTTGCAGGTGCTGCGTCAGCGCTGAATCTAAGCCAGCGGCTTTCAGGTCAAAGTGCTCTAACATGCCGAGCGCCATCAGCGCACCAATGCCTTGCCCACTGGGCCCGATTTCGTGCAGTTCAACGTCACGGTAACGCACCGATATTGGGTCAACCCAGTCAGCTTGGTGCGCCGCCAGATCGGCTTCGTCAATCAAGCCGCCTGTGTTGCGTGCATGGTCGGCAATCGCTTTGGCCAATTCACCATGGTAAAAATCGTCGCCTTTGGTGGCGGCAATGCGCTCCAGCGTTTTGGCTTGGCCTGGGCAGCGGAAAAGCTCACCCGGCAAAGGCGCGCGGCCCTGCGGCGCGAAGGCTTCGCGGTAGCCGGGTTGCGGCAGCAGTTCAGCCACTTGGGCTTGCCACTGGCGGTGCACCGTGTGCGAGACCATGAAACCATCGCGTGCATGGCGCAGGGCAGGCTCAAATAAATCGGCAAACGGCAGCTTGCCGAAGCGGTCTGACAGGGCACGCCAAGCCGACACCGTGCCGGGAACAGTGACCGAGTCCCAACCGCGCAGAGGCACGGCGTCGTATTTTGAAAAGTGCTCAGGCGTCCAACGCTTAGGCGCGCGACCGGAGGCATTCAAGCCGTGCATGCGTTTGCCGTCCCAGATGATGGCGAAGGCATCACCGCCAATGCCGTTCATGCAGGGTTCAACAACCGTGAGCGTGATGGCGGTGGCTAAGGCGGCATCGACGGCATTGCCGCCGCGTGCCAGCATCAACAAACCGGCCGCCGAAGCCAACGGTTGCGAGGTGCTGACCACATTGCGCGCCAACAAGGGCATGCGTTGCGAGGTGTAGGGAAACTGCCAGAAAGCGGATGAGTCTTGGGTCATGCGTGAAGTTCTCGTTGTTGTCGTAAACACTCAGTCTAGCTTGACCTTTGCCATCTCGACGGCTTTGCCCCAAGTCTTGAACTCTTGCTCGATCATGGGCGCAAATTCTTCGGCCGGCGTGTACTTCAACTCGACGCCTTGGGCCTGCATGCGCTGCTTGAGTTCTGGTGAACTCAATGCCGTTTGAATCGCTTTCGCCAGTTTGGCCAACACCGGTGCAGGCGTGCCCTTGGGTGCTGAAATGCCAAAGAGATTGTTCGCCTCGAAGCCTTTGAGGCCGCTTTCATCCACGGTTGGTACGTTCGGCAGCATGCTCACACGCTTGCTGGATGCCACGGCCAATACACGCAGTTTGCCCGACTTGACGTGCGGCATGGACGCCGGAATGCTGTCGAACATCATGCTCGAGCTGCCAGCCATCAGGTCGGGCAGCGCTTGCGAACTGCCTTTGTAGGGCACGTGCACCAAGTCAAGGCCGGTGCTCGCCACAAACACCTCAGACTCAAGGTGCGACAGCGTGCCAGCGCCTTGTGAGGCAAAGTTGTGTTTGCCAGGCGCAGCTTTCAACAAGCTGATCAACTGAGCGACGTTTTGGACCGGCAAGGTCGAAGGTACAACCAACATGTGCGGCACGCTGGCCACGCCTGCTACTGTGATGAAGTCTTTGATTAAATGCACTGGCTTGGGTGAGTACGCCGCTGCGGCAATGGCTGCGTTGGTGACAGCCGCCAAGTAGATCGTGTAGCCGTCTGGCGCTGCTTTGGCAGCGTAGGTCAGTCCAATGACGCCCCCTGCGCCGGGCTTGTTCTCGATGACCACGGTTTGACCCAGTGCCTCCGACATTTTTTGCCCGATGGAACGAGCCAAAATGTCCGAAGCGCCTGCTGGTGGAAAAGACAACACGAGCTGGATATTGCGATCGGGGTACTCGGCATGCGCAGGGCCAGCGATAGCCGCTGCGGCCAGGATGAGGCTGGACACAGCCACTCGCAAAGTGGTGAGTCGTGACGGATGTTGAAGAGGCGAGACGTGGCGTGACATGAGCGTAGCTTCCTAGAAAAATGAATGAGACGGCGGCTTTTAAGACTCTAGCAACTAACAGGCCCGAGCGTTGCCAAATGCTGGGTCGCTTACAAATACGTTCCAGCGAGGATGCGCACCTCGCCGCCTGTGCCTATTTTGAAGCGTGCAATCCCGGCACTGCGCGCGGTGTTGACGCCACCGAGATCCAAGCAGCGCACACCGCGTTGCTGCAGCTCAGCTATAGCGCGCCAGAGTAAAAGATTGTGCGCATTGAGCTGGCGGCCTTGCTCGCTAGACCAACCCACTTGGTAGGTGGCGGATTCACCGTGCAGCAAAAACATCATGCCGGCAACGCGGTCACGGCCTAGGTCTGCGCGCAGCGTCAGCAGGGTCTGAGCCGGTTGCTGACGCGACTGAATATAGATGTCATAAAAGGGCCGCGGCATGCCAGCAAAGCCGCGCTGTTCGCGCTGTGTTTCTTCGTGGTCGAGCAGCCAGCGGTATTGGCCCGGGTTGCTGCCAACGCGGTGCACAGTCAACGCCGAAGCTTCTGCCGCCACCAATCGATTCCGCCATTTTGAATCCAGCGCAGCACGCAGCACCGCTTGGCTTTGGCTGATGTCGAGCATCACCGTGGCGTAACCCGTCATCACGCGCCGCCATTTGGAAAGCCCTAGGCTGTCGCCGCGAACCTCTTCTGGCGTGATGAGCAGCCAGCGCAAGCCGGTCAAGGGCACAGAGCGGCGCAACTCGGCATAGATCTTCGCTTTGTCTTTGGCCGTCATGGCTTGCAGCCAGATCGGGCCGCGCGAGCACAAGCCGACGCTGACCAGCGTGCCCCAGCGCCGTACGATGATCTGCGCCAGTGCTACCAAAACGCCATCCACTTCCACCCGCGCCCGCAGCACCGGCACACCGATCATTTGCATGCTGGAACCGTAAGCCCAGTCTTGCTGCAAAGGTGCTGCAGCGCGCGCGTGCGCGGCATCCCATTCGGCCATGTCATGGTCGTCCCAATGCACTGTCATCGCGTTAGCTTTCATGTCACTAGAATCCATTCACCATGAAAATACCGTTCTTTCGACGTTCCAAAATCGACAGCGTGATGGGCTACCGCATTCAAGAGCCGCGGCCGACTTGGCTGGCGGCCTGCTGGTTGCTGATTTATTTGGCCTTGCCGGTGTTGTTGTTGGGCACGCTGGTTGACCTGCTGATTCAGGCCGTCACCGGCTATTGCAGCGGATTTTGGTGTTATTTGTAGGCAGCGCATTAAAAACTGATCAGTCTCAAATTGAAAGCCCGCTCGACAAACCAGAACAAGGCGACGACAGCCGTGATGATAGAGCCGCTTTTGAAGATGCCGCGACGGTAAAAGGCGGTGTTCCGCAGCAGGTAAGCGGCGGGCAGAAACGCCGCCACGATCGCCAGTTGACCGATTTCTACGCCCAAGTTAAAGCCGAGCAAGGACAACACCAGCGCGTCCTTGGGCAAGCCTAATTCGGTCAGCACGCTGGCGAATCCAAAGCCGTGAATCAGCCCAAAAACGAAAGCCACCAACCAGCGC
>JABMMH010000267.1 GCA_013205645.1 Polaromonas sp.
GATTGAAGGTAATCAGGTTCTCAACCTGGTCGGTGTCCCGTACAAGCACCAACACTACCGCGCCAAACTCGACGTGGTTTTTCAAAATAAAACACCGACCTGCCAGTACCGCGGCGTCGGCCATCCAGTGGCTTGCGCCATCACCGAAGGCCTGGTCGACATGGCTGCGCGCGCCATCAACATGGACCCGATGGAGATTCGCCTGCGCAACGTCATTCCCGACGATGCGTACCCGTGCTCTGGCATCAGCGGCATCAAGTTCGAAGGCCTGTCGCACCAAGCCTGTCTGGCCAAACTTGAAGAACTCATGGATTACAAAGCCCTGCGCTTAGAGCAAGCGGCGCTGCGCGAAAAGGGCATTCACCGGGGCATCGGCATTGCGGCGCTGATTGAGCTCACCAACCCCAGCGCGGCTTTTTACGGCGTCGGCGGCGCACGCATCGCGTCGCAAGACGGCGCCACAGCCCGGTTTGACCCGAATGGCGGCATCACCGTCTTGGTCAGCGTGGGTGAACAAGGCCAAGGCACCGAGGCCATTTACACCCAGATCGCGGCCGATGCGGTCGGCGTCGACATGGCGCAAGTCCGCGTCGTCACGGGCGACACCGACGTCACACCCTACGGCGGCGGCACTTGGGCCTCGCGCGGGGCGGGCATTGGCGGTGAAGCGGTCTTGCTGGCGGGCGAAGCCCTGCGCGCCAATATCCTGAGCGTCGCGGCGATCATCTTGCAGAGAGATGTTCAAGAGTTAGAAATTCACCGTGGCGATGTGATCGACATCGCCAGCCGCGAGGTGCTCACGCCCCTGACCGAAATCGGCCGCATTGCCTACTTTCGCTCTGACCTGCTGCCCAAAGAATTCACACCCGAATTGAGCGTCACCCGCCACTACGCCCAGCGCGACTTCCCCTTCATCTTCACCAATGGCGTGCAAGCGTCCTACGTCGAAGTCGACCCAGACACCGGCTTTGTCAAGCTGCTGAAACACTGGGCGGTTGAAGACTGTGGGCGCGTCATCAACCCACGGCTGGTGGACGAGCAAATTCGCGGCGCCATCGTCCAAGGGATTGGCGGCGCCATGCTGGAAGAATGCCTTTACGACAGCCAAGGCCTGATGCTCAACGCCAACATGGCCGACTACCTGGTGCCCATGTGCGCCGAGATGCCTGACATTGAAGTCGCCCACATCGAGACGCCAACCAAGAGTAGCAAGCTCGGTGCCAAAGGCGCGGGAGAAGCCGGCACAGCCGGCGCGCCAGCGGCCGTGATGAACGCCATCAACGACGCCTTGCACCCGCTGAATGCGCAAGTGATGTCGCAGCCTTTCACACCAGAGAAGATCTTGAAGGCGCTGGGGCGGGTTTGAATCCGCCCAAGAACCTTGGCGCTCAGTTGCCGATCGCTTTGATACCTGCGCTGAACAGTTTTTTCTGGCCTTGCAAATAAGCGGCGTACTCGTCTGGCCCCAGCAGCCGGGTTTCTGCACCCAGCAATGAGAGGTTGGCGGCGATGCTGTCGCCGTACTTCTCGTTCACTTTCTTCGCCGCAGCAAAGATTGCATCGACCACTTCACGCGGCGTTCCCTTGGGTGCCGAAATGCCGTACAGCGCAGGGCTGCCAACGCTGTAACCCAGCTCTTTGAGCGTCGGCACGTCGGGGAAGGCCTTCAGCCGTTTGTCGCCAAAAATCGCCATTGGCCTGAGCGTGCCCACCGAGATGTGCGCCGATGCCGGTGCAATCGCTGTTGTCGCCATCGTCACGTGGTTACCCAGTAAGGCTGTGATGGCAGGCCCACTGCCTTGGTAGGGAATGTGGCGCCATTTCACGGCCGCTTCGTTGGCGAATATCTCTGCCAGCAGATGCGTGATGCCCAACGCACCCGAGCTGCTGAAGGTGATCATGTCCGGGTTCTTTTTTGAATACTCAACCAGCTCCTTCAGGTTCTTCCAAGGTGAGCTGGCATTGATCACCAGCATCATCCCGCCCTCACTCAGGGACGCGATGGGCATGAACGACTCCGGCGTGTATTTGACGTCCTTGTTGGCCAACGGAACCACCACGATGGAGCCTGGTGTGGTGCCCACCAGCGTGTAACCGTCAGGCTTGCTGTTGGCAACGAAGCCGGCGCCAACACCCCCACCAGCACCCGGCTTGTAGTTCATCACCAATGGCTGGCCAAGGAACTCACCCATTTTTTCGGCGAATGGACGCAGCATGTTGTCGGTATCCCCCGGGGCGAACGGGATGACCAGCTGGATGGGTTTGCTAGGAAAGTTGTCCGCGGCCCGGGCCGGCAAGGC
>JABMMH010000268.1 GCA_013205645.1 Polaromonas sp.
CATGTTTGGCGGTGGCGTTGTGTGTCGGCTTGGCCGTTTGGGTTCAGTTCAAAAGCGTCGGTTCGCTGGCTCCTGCTTTGCTGGTTTTACCGGCAACCTTGTTGGGTATGAGTTATTTGAGCTTGAATGGATCGCCGCTGTTTGTCGATCTGCATTTGGCTGCGGGTTTGGCCTTGCTGTTTTTGGCTTTGCTGCGTTATTGGAATACGCTGCGCCGAAATTACTGGTGCTCGCCACCCGTCTTGCCGGCGCCGTTGGCCATTTGGCCTTTGTTTCGTCAAGACGCTTGGTTGGATGAGCCGCTGGACCGCCTGATTGATGCAGTCGAGCTTCATGCGCCTAATTGTCGGGTGGTGGTTTGCGATTTCAACGAAGGTGGGCTGGCGACGCCACGCTGGCCCGAATTGGCGCGTTTTGCAGCAGTCGTCGGCCCGATGTCAGTGTTGACTGCTGTTCGAAGCGAGCTTCAGCCAGTGCTGATGAGCCTGGCCAGCCGCTGTGGCAAACCAGTCCTGTTAGCATACATTGTTAACCGTGCGCAGTTGGCTGAAGGTGTTTTCTCGGCATGGCATAACTTTCAAAAAATCTGATCAGACTTACATAAAAGGGAGTGATATGACATTCAGCCCAAAAATAAAACCCTCCAACAGCCTAATAGGTGTCATGTTGAGTCTGTTCTTTGCCTTCGAGGTGCTGGCGCAGACCGCCGTGACGGGGCAAATCTTGACGACCGTGCGTGCCACTGAGCTGCGGGCCGACAAACTCGGCTCGGCCGCAGTCTTGTTCAGTCTGGCGGCAGGTGCGTCGCTTCGACTGCTCAGCGCCGAAGGCGGTTGGACCATGGTCGAAGCTGCGGCGAGTCCGGACAAGGCCAGCCCAGCAATCACCGGCTGGGTTCGTGCCAGCAGCGTGAACTGGCAAACGGCCGCATCGAATGTGTCAAGGCTGGTCAGCGGCCGAGAAGCGGCCGGCAACACGGTTTTGACTTTGGGCGTTCGAAGCATGCCGCCGCGCGTCAACCGTCATGCGCTGATCATAGGCATCAGTCGTTATGCAGACGCCACCATTCCCACCTTGCCAGGGGCACGCATTGACAAAGAGTCCGCAACCCAAATGGCCCAGGCCATGCAGGTGCCTCTTAGCAATATTCGTTATTTGCAAGACGAACAAGCCACGGGCAACAGCATTCGTGCGGCGCTAAAAGACTTGACTAGCAAAGTGCAAGACGGCGACCGAGTTTTTATCCATTACTCGGGACACGGCACCCGTTACAACGACCCGGTTGCCGGTGGCTGCGTAGAGGCCTTGCTGGCTTATGACGGAGGCAGCAGCGGCATGATTACCAACCACGAGATGGCCGACTTGCTCAAGACCATCACCAACAAGACCGACAAATTGTTTGTGATGTACGACGCCTGCCACTCGGGCGGCATCGCTCAATCTGCAAGCTCGGTGCGCACGCGAGGCGTTCTGAACCTGAATGACGAAGGCTTGTTGCGGCCGAAGTTTGCCAGCATCTCAGAAGAATGCGGTCGCCCGGTGAACGTCAAAACCCGCAACCTTTTGGTCGAGACTACGGCCACCGGTGTGCTGCCGCAAGACATCATCCACGTCAGCGCTTCGCGCGACAACGAGATCAGTTTTGACGATGAACTGAAAGGCGGTTTGGCGACACAGTACATGCGGGACTGCATGCTGCGTGATGCCGTTGATCTGGACAACTCCGGCGCCATCAGCATGGAAGAAATCCGGCAGTGCGCGCAAGTCAAAATCAACAAGCGCATGGCCAACGACGTGAATTTCAAACCGCACAACTTGGTGCTAAATGGCAATGCGGCGTTTGTACCCGCTTGGTTCAGCCAACCCGTCGCCGTTGCCGTCACCACTGCGCCTGGCTTGCCGCTTGGTGTCCCGGCTGCAGACGTGTCGGTGGTGTCGGCTCCTGCTGCTTTGACCGGTGAAAAAGCCTTGCTTCAAATGTTTGACCAGCGCGATGCCAAGCGCCGTGTGCAAGTCACGACGCTCAAGGACAAGCTCAAGATCGGCCAAGACGTGCTTGATTTCTCAGTCCAGTCAGACCGCGCTGGTTATGTGTACGTCGCCCTCGCGGGCTCGGACAACAAAGCACTTTATTTGTTGTTCCCCAATGACCTAGATCAAAACAACAAAATTGAAGCCGGTCAAAAAATTCAACTGCCGCGGCCCAACTGGCGCGTCAAAGCGGGCGGTCCCGCCGGCACCGACAACTTGCTGGTGATGGTGGCGGATGCGCCGCGCGACCTCACGCTGCTGGGGGCCAACAAGGCTGGCCCCTTTGTCAGCTCCTTCAATGACGCCCAAGGTCGGGCCAAGTTAGGCGCACTGATGACGACCTCCCAGCTGGTGGTCAATCAATCGTGCCTGAATGTCGTGACGCGGCGCAACAACCCCTTGTGCTCAGACGCTTATGGTGCCGTCATGTTGGCGGTTGAGGAGACAAAATGAAATTCCTAGCGAAACGCTTACTTGGCTGTGTTTTTTTCATGGCTGCATGGCCAGCATTCCCCCAAGTTTCAACAGCGTTGCTGGCGGTTCCCAATGGCTGGTTGGTGACACCCGCCGAAGCCCGTGAGGTCCAAGGTGAGGCGGGTTTCAACGAAGCGCCGGCGTTAAGGCCGCGCG
>JABMMH010000269.1 GCA_013205645.1 Polaromonas sp.
CCGATGTCGATGTTTTCAATCGCGTCTTCCAGCGTGCAACCGGGCTTGGCCACCGTCGCTTCAAACGGGTAGAGGTTGACCACCAGTAAGTCGATGGTGTTGATGCCATGGGCTTTCAGCGCGGCCATGTGCTCGGGCACATCGCGGCGGGCCAGCAAGCCGCCGTGCACTTTCGGGTGCAGGGTTTTGACGCGGCCATCCAACATTTCGGGAAAGCCGGTCAGCTCCGCCACTTCCGTCACGGGCAAGCCTTGGTCGGCCAGCAGCTTGGCGGTGCCGCCGGTGGACAACAGCTTGATGCCCAGGGCGTGCAGGCTTTTGGCAAATTCGACAACACCGGTCTTGTCAGACACGGAAATCAGGGCGGTCAAAGTAGAGGCGGTCATGGCGGGTCAGGGTCCGGGTTGAATCTAAAAAGTGGAATGTCGGATTGAAAATTCGAGATGAATGGCATCCCGAAAAATCATTTCAAAAGTTTGTGCTCCAGCAACTTCTTACGCAGCGTGTTGCGGTTCAAGCCCAGCCATTCGGCAGCGCGTGACTGGTTGTGGTCGGCCTGCTGCATGACGATTTCAAGCAGCGGTTTTTCGACCACGCGCACCATCATGTCGTACATGCCAGCGGGCTCAGTGCCGTGCAAATCCTTGAAGTAGCCTTCTAGACTGTTACGCACGCACTCTTCTATGTTTTTCTTGCTCATACTGACGCTTTCTCTTTTTGTTCTGTGTGCTGCCCGGCCTGAAAAGGCAAGGCGGCTGGCACGCGGTCCATGTTGGACTCAAGGCCATTGAAATAGTCGGCCACTGCGGCCATCTGCAATTCGCAGCTTTCCAGCAGGTTCATGCGCGCCCGGAAGTCTTCACCGCCGGGCAAGCTTTTGACATACCAACCTATGTGTTTGCGCGCGGTGCGCACGCCTGAAAAATCACCATACAACTCGTAATGGTCAAGCAAATGGTCGAGCAGCAGACGCTTGACTTCAGCCACCAAAGGTGGCGCCAAGTGCGTGCCGGTTTCTAGAAAATGGCTGATCTCACGGAAGATCCAAGGCCGGCCTTGGGCTGCGCGACCAACCATCACGGCGTCGGCACCGGTCAGCGCCAACACATCGCGGGCTTTTTCGGGTGAGTCAATGTCGCCATTCGCCACCACCGGAATTTTCAGAGCGGCTTTCACTGCGGTGATCGTGTCGTATTCGGCAAAGCCCTTGTAGCCCTGCTCTCGCGTGCGGCCATGCACGGCGATCATCTGCACACCGGCGTCTTCAAAAGCGCGCGCCAAGCGCACTGCATTTTTGTTTGACTCCGACCAGCCGGTGCGCATTTTCAGCGTCACTGGTACGCCATGCGGTGCGCAGGCGGCCACCACGGCTTGCACGATGGACAGTGCCAGCGGCTCGTCCTGCATCAGCGCAGAACCAGCCCATTTGTTGCAGACTTTTTTAGCCGGACAACCCATGTTGATGTCAATGATCTGGGCGCCGCGGGCCACGTTGTACGCCGCAGCGTCGGCCATCATGGGCGCGTCGGTGCCAGCGATTTGCACTGCAATTGGCTCGACTTCACCGTCATGGTTGGCCCGGCGCGAGGTCTTCAGGGTGTCCCAAAGGTCGCGGCGCGACGTGACCATCTCACTGACCGCGTAAGCCGCCCCCAGCTTTTTGCACAGCTGGCGAAACGGCCTGTCCGTGACACCGGCCATGGGCGCCACGAACACGCGGTTGA
The DNA here is from genome assembly GCA_013205645.1 of Polaromonas sp. Taxonomy (GTDB): domain Bacteria; phylum Pseudomonadota; class Gammaproteobacteria; order Burkholderiales; family Burkholderiaceae_C; genus Polaromonas. The sequence goes on from JABMMH010000269.1 coordinate 1,725, forward strand.
CCAGAGCGTAAGGACCGATGTTCATGAGGTGGGCGGGTGGGGAAAGGAAGATGGTCTGGAAAAGCGAGGTGCTATTGTATCTGCCTAAAATTTCAGCAGCCTTAAATAGTTGCGGCGACTCAAGTCGGCACTGGTCGCTCTTTATACTCAAAGCCATATGCCTCCTTGGATCGCCCAACTCACTGAACTATTGGCTCTGCCCGAATACGGCCTCAGCACGGTTTTCGTCGTTTCATTTATCTCTGCCACCTTGCTGCCGCTGGGTTCTGAGCCCGTGGTGTTTGGTCTTGTCAAACTCAACCCAGGCTTGTTCTGGCCCGCGGTGCTGGTGGCGACGACCGGCAACACACTGGGCGGTGCAGTCGACTGGTGGATGGGCTATGGCGCGCACAAAGTCGTCGATAAATACAAAACGTCGTCCAGCCACGGCCGCGCCACGCTGTGGCTTGAAAAGCTCGGTCCGAAAGCCTGCCTACTGGCTTGGCTGCCCATCGTCGGTGATCCGCTGTGTGCGGTGGCGGGCTGGTTGAAGTTGCCGTTTTGGCCTTGCGTGGCCTACATGGCGGTGGGTAAGTTTTGCCGCTATCTGCTGTTGACGGGCGGGCTGGTGTGGGCGTTCCCAGGCGGCTTTCACTGGTAGCCGAAGAGCGACCTAAAAGCCTTAGAGAGTCCTTAAAACTTCTCGTGCGGCAGCAAATAGCGCCATTGACCGACCGGCAAGCTGCTCATGGCGACGCGGCCGATGCGGATGCGCTTCATGCCCTCGACCTGCAAGCCCACGCTTTCGCACAGAAAGGCAATTTGCCCCGGCCGCTCGCCTTTGAGCGCAAAGCGCAAACGCTTTTCGCTTTGCCAGCTGACCTTGGCCGCACCCAACAACATGCCGTTGAAGGTGTAGCCGTGGTCAACCCGATTCAGACGCTCTAGACCACCCGGCTTGATCTCACCGCTGACCTCAACCAGCACTTCGTTTTCCATGACGTTGGCGTCTTCGCTGAGCTTGCGCGCCACACGCCAGTCTTGCGTGAACACCACCAAGCCACTGGCGCGTGGGGCGAGTGGCGTCACCAGCACTTGGTCGGCAAAATGTTTTTTCAGCGGGCTGAGCTCTGAGCGATCGTCTTTCCAGAGATTGGCCAGCACCAGGAAACCAGCGGCGCTGGCCGCACCCGGAAGAGG
>JABMMH010000270.1 GCA_013205645.1 Polaromonas sp.
GCACAACGAAGTCGTCAAGTTGACGTTTGACCCGACGCAAATCAGCCTGCGTGAGAGTCTCGAAATTTTCTTCGTCATCCACGACCCGACAACGATGAACCGGCAGGGCAACGATGCTGGCACACAGTACCGCAGCGGCATTTACTGGGCTACACACGACCAGGAAAAAGTGGTTGAACACATGCTCAGTGAGATGACTGAGGCCAAGTTGTTCAGCCAGCCCATCGTGACCGAGGTGCAGCCCTTGACCAATTACTGGCCGGCCGAGGATTATCATCAAGACTTTTTTGAAAACAACCCGAACCAGGGTTATTGCGTGGCGGTGGCCGGACCGAAGGTGGCCAAGTTTCGCAAGACTTTCATCGATCGCGTACGGCATTAACCCGATTTAAATCGACATGTATTTCAGACTCACCATTCGACAAGTCACGGGCTGTTACCTCGCCCTGGCTTTGCTGATGGTGCCTCTGTTAGGGCTGATGCACGGCATTGTTCATGGTTTTTCGCATGGGCCGCCGACGGCGCTGAGCAGTGGCCATGGCCACCAATATGAACAGCCTCGGGCAGGCTTGAGCCCAACAGGGGTGGCTGACGCGTTGTTTTCCAGTCATGGCAAAGCCGCAGACTGTCTGGTTTTCGACCAACTCTGCCACGCCGATGCACTGCATTTCCTGCCATGGCAGGCATTGCCAACACTGTTGCCCAGCATTCTGCTGGTGACTTTGGCGGGTGATTTCATCGCCCGCTGGGCTGCGCTTTACCAAGCGCGTGGCCCGCCTTCGGCTCGCTGAACTACCCAAACTTCGACATCACTCCGCCTTGCGGCGGCGTGCCCGTTTCTGTTTTTGATTTCTTCGAGCTTTTCATGAAAAATTTTTTCCAGCGCCGCGCCGTGAGCGTAGCCTCTTTGGTATTTTTAGGCGTCTTGCCTGCTGCAGTCCTGGCGCAAAGTGCCGCGACCAGTCTGCAAGAGGTCACCGTCACCGGCAACCCTTTGGGGAGCAGCGACCTGATCGCGCCGACCACACAACTGTCCGGCACTGATTTGCTGTTGCGCAGTAAAACCACCTTGGGTGAAACGCTGAGCGGTACGCCCGGTGTCAGCAGCACTTACTTTGGCCCCAACGCCAGTCGGCCCATCATCCGCGGGCTGGATGGGGATCGTATTCGTATCTTGAGCAACGGCGGCGGCTCGCTGGATGTGTCGAACCTGAGTTTCGACCATGCCGTCACGCTGGACCCGCTGAGCATTGAGCGCATTGAAGTGTTGCGCGGCCCAGGCGCACTGCTGTATGGCGGCAGCGCTGTGGGCGGCGTGGTCAATGTGATCGACAACCGAATTGCACGCCAGCCACAGTTCGACGACAAAGGCGGCATCAGCGGCAAAGCTGACTTGAACTTCGCCACCGGCAATTCAGAGCGCGGCAAGGGCGTGCTGCTGGAGACCGGCAACACGCGCTACCAATTGCACGTGGACGCGTTTGACCGCAAGACCGGCGATGTGCGCGTGCCGATCGATCTTGAATGCACCAAAGATGGCACCAGCACCCGCCGCAAGATTTGCAACTCGGCCAGTGACACCAGCGGTCAGGCGCTGGGGGGCTCGCTGTTTTTTGACAACGGTTACTTGGGCGCTTCGGCCACCAATTACAAAAGCACTTATGGCACGGTGGCTGAAGACGATGTCACCATCGGCATGAAGTCCAACCGCTATGCGCTCGAAGGCGAGCTGCGGAATTTGGGCGGTTTTATTCAAAGCGTCAAAGGCCAGTTAGGCCACACGGATTACACCCACACCGAGTTTGCAAGCGGCGAAGCTGAAACGGTTTTTAAGAACAAAGGCAGCGACTTGCGGCTGGAGGCACGCCACGCCAAGCGCGGCAATTTTGAGGGCGTGTTTGGTTTTCAAACGGAGAGCAACCGCTTTTCAGCCGATGGTGAAGAGGCCTTTGCGCCGCACAGCAAAACTGAGCAGACAGCCGTGTTTGCCTACGAAGAAATGGCCACCAGCTGGGGCAAGCTGAGCTTGGGCGGCAGGCTGGAGTCGGTGCGGGTGGAGTCTTTCGGCAATCCAGATCCAACCATTGATCGCTTCACCACGGGTGTCAGAGATTTCAAGACAGGCAGCTATGCCTTGGGCAGTTTGTGGAATGTGGCGCCGGGCTGGAAACTGACCAGCAATCTGGCCTACACCGAACGGGCACCAAAAGACTACGAGCTGTTCGCCAATGGTCCGCACCTAGCGACTGCTGCTTATGAAGAAGGGAATCCGGCCATTAACAAAGAGAAGTCAGGCAACCTGGACGTGGGTGCGGCCTGGAAGGCAGGCGCCAACCGCTTCAGTGTCAACGGTTACATGAGTCGTTTTCAGAATTACATTGCCTTGAACCGAACGCCAGGTGTCTGGCGCGATGGTCGCGGCAATGTGGTGGCAGAGGGTGCCGTTGACGCCTTGCCAGAGTTTCAATACGAGCAAGTACGCGCCCGTTTCGTCGGAATCGAGAGCAGTGGCAATGTTCGCCTGCTGCAAGGCGCATCAACGCTGGACCTGTCTTTGCGCGGCGATGTGGTGCGTGCCACCAACCAAGACAGCGGCCAAGCGCTGCCGCGCATCGCGCCTTGGCGCGTCGGCTCGACCTTGTTGTGGGGCAGTGGGGCCTGGGGCGCCAACTTTGGCTTTGACCATTCTGGTGCGCAAAATAGGGTGCCCGAAACAGACCGTGCCACGGCCGCCTACACCTTGTGGAATTTGGCTGGGACCTACCGCATGAAGGTGGGTGCAGCCAGCTTGCTGTGGTTTGCCCGGCTCGACAACATCACCAATCAGCTGGCTTACAGTGCGTCATCGGTGTTGACCACCACCGCTTTTCCGAAAGCGCCCATGCCCGGCCGCAGTTTGAAAGTCGGCTTGCAAGCCAGTTTTTAATTTACAAGCATGCCCGCTTATTGAGAAATCTTGCGGGCTTCTTCGACTTGGTATTCAAAGTAGTGCTGAAAGCTGTAGGCCATGCTGCCCATCATGGAAATTGCACCGACCAGCAGGGACGCAATGATCGCCAGCATCGTCAGCCAGTTGGTTTTGCCCAGTTCGGCGTCGGCATCCGCTTCCGGGTTGAAGCGTGCATTCCATTTCTCGACCGGCATCAATCCATAGAAGATGGCTGTCAACGCGCAGCCAGCCATGGTGAAACCCAGCAGCGGTATCAGCAACCAGCTCATTTGATCGTCCAGTCCGTATTGCTGCACGCGTTCGATGCCGTAAATGCCGAGTGCCGTTGGAATCGGCAGCGCCCAGCCTAGCGTGTCGGACCAGCCGTGCAGGTAAAAGCGATGCAGACCCAAAGGGCCGCCTAAGAAAGCGAGCCAAGTGGAGACGGTTTTGTTTTTCATACTTTTCATTCCCGCTATTACACCCCAAGCGCTGGTGGTGGGCAGTGATCACCCGCGCCCAAGACCTTTTCCATCAGCACGACATCCAGCCATCGGTCGAATTTCCAGCCACATGACTTGAACACGCCAACTTGCGTAAAGCCCACGCTGCGGTGCAGGCCGATCGATCCGGCATTGGCGGAGTCGCCGATGACGGCGATCAGTTTGCGCACACCGACAGCTTCGGCCCGTGCGGCGAGTTCGGTCAGCAAGGCGCGACCGATTCCGCGGCGCTGCGCCTCAGGCGATAAATAAATCGAATCTTCAGCTGAATAACGGTAAGCCGGTCTGGCCTTGAACCAGTTGCAGTAAGCAAAGCCGATTATTTTTCCGGCTTCTTCCGCCACGTTAAACGGCAAATTTTTGGCAAGCACATCGTCGCGCCGGGTCGTCATCTCGGCCAGCGTCGGTGGCACGGTTTCAAAGGTGCCCGTGCCGTGCAGCACTTGCTGGGCATAAATAGCCGTGATGGCGGCAAGATCTTCAGGACTACAAGGGCGAATCAAGATCATGTCAAGGTCATGTGAAAAAAGTGATGTGTTGGGCAGATGGCACTGTGGTCAGGTCTCGGGCTATAATCTGCGGCTTTGCAGCAATTCGCTGGCCGGGTGGCCATGTCGTGTGTCTCAAGCGCTGCAAGTACATGTTGGGGTGACGATTTTGTTGCTCCACCACCCGAAGGATAAATCATGGTCGTCATCCGACTCTCACGCGGCGGTTCCAAGCATCGTCCTTTCTTCAACATCGTTGTGGCTGACAAGCGCGTTCGCCGCGATGGTCGCTTCATCGAGCGTATTGGTTTTTACAACCCACTCGCACGCGGCGGCGAAGAGCCATTGCGTATTGAGCAAGATCGTCTGACCCATTGGTTGGGCGTTGGCGCACAAGCCTCCGACACCGTCGAGCGTTTGGTCAAGCAAGGCGCCGCCAAGGCTGCCTGAACAGGCACATCGGTCAACGCATGAGACAGAGTCAGCAGCATGGCCACTGAAAGCCTTCCCGGCCTAAAAACAGCCGTCCTGCCTGATGATGCGATTGAGGTTGGCCGTGTTCTTGACGCCTGGGGCGTGAAGGGCTGGGTCAAAGTGCTTCCGCACAGCGCCGAGCCCGAGGCTTTGTTTGCAGCCAAAGATTGGCTCTTACAAGCGCCTGAAGCCAAGTTTCGTCCCGGGTTTTCAGTTTTTTCCGGCACCGTCTCCATCACGCTGGACGAGTGCAAGGTGCACTCCAATACCGTGGTCGCCAAGATCTCCGGCATTGATGACCGCAACCTCGCTGAAGCTTTGCGTGGTGCGCGTATTTTCTTGCCGCGCAGCAACTTTCCAAGCGCCTCGAAAGATGAGTATTACTGGGTCGATCTGATCGGCCTGGATGTCGTGAACCGCGAAGGCGTCAGCCTGGGCGCGGTGCGCGACCTGATGACCACCGGCCCGCATTCGGTGCTGTGTGTGGAATACCAAGCCGTCGCTGAAGACGGCACAGAAGCCGCCGCCGAGCGCATGATTCCTTTCGTCGCGGCCTACGTCGACGGCGTGGACATTCCCGGCAAACGCATCACCGTGGACTGGCAGCCCGACTACTGAAGTCCGCCAGCAGTTGAAACATCTGCATGCGTTTTGACGTCATCACCCTTTTTCCTGAGCTGTTTGCGCCTTTTTTGAGCACAGGCGTGACACGCCGTGCCTACGAATCAGGGCAGGTGCAAGTGCGGCTCTGGAACCCCCGAGATTTTTCTGAAGGCAGTTATCGCCGTGTTGACGACCGTCCGTTTGGCGGCGGTCCTGGCATGGTCATGATGGCTGAGCCGTTGAAACTCTGCCTGGCCGCTGTTCGGGCCGAACGCGCCGTGGCCGAAAGCGCGCTTGTTCCTGTAGTCTTGTTTTCGCCTATTGGCCAGCCCCTCAAACACAGCGTGGTTGAAGGCTGGGCGGCTTCTGCGGGCGCTGTGTTGCTGTGCGGTCGCTACGAAGGCGTGGACCAGCGCTTCATTGATACGCATGTGGATTGCCAGATCAGTCTGGGCGACTTTGTGTTGTCCGGCGGCGAGATCGCGGCGATGGCCTTGATCGACGCTGTGACCCGACTGCAGCCCGGCGTGTTGAATGACGAAGGCAGCCACCAACTGGACAGCTTCAACCCAGCGCTCGACGGTTTGCTTGATTGCCCGGCCTACACCCGGCCTGAGAACTGGCGCGGTGTGTCGGTGCCGGCTGCGATGTTGTCGGGCCACCATGCTGAGATTGAGCGCTGGCGGCGCGAACAGCGGCTGGTTTTGACGCTTGTGCGGCGCCCGGAACTGTTAGATGCTGCTCGTGCCAATGGCCGATTGACGCCGCGCGATGAGACTTTTTTGGCTGCCAAGGCTGCAGACAGGTCACCCAAGCCGTAATTGGCTATAATCGTGGGCTTTTCGGTCCTCTGGCGGCCACTGCAACCACGTGATGGCATGTTTCATCATTCCCTGGATTTGCGGTCTTTAGCGTAGCGCGTGTATGAACGAAAAATAAGTCTGATGGAATTTTATGAATCTGATCGCAATCCTTGAGCAAGAAGAAATTGCTCGCCTGAACAAAACCATTCCTGTCTATGCCCCTGGTGACACCGTCATCGTGAGTGTGAACGTGGTTGAGGGCACCCGCAAGCGTCTGCAGGCGTTCGAAGGCGTTGTGATTGCCAAGCGCAATCGCGGCCTGAACTCCAGCTTCATCGTGCGCAAGATCTCCAATGGCGAAGGCGTCGAGCGGACTTTCCAGCTCTACAGCCCGTTGATTGCCAAGATCGAAGTCAAGCGCCGTGGTGATGTGCGTCGTGCCAAGCTGTACTACCTGCGTAGCCGCAGCGGCAAGTCGGCGCGTATCAAGGAAAAGCTGGGCCCACGTAAAGTTAAAGTGGCGGCTCCAGTCGCGGCTGTTTAACAGCCCCGCTGAAGGTACTTGGACTTGAGTCCTTTGAAAAGCCGCTCCTTGGAGCGGCTTTTTTCATGGCCGCGTTTTAAAGCCATTCACGATGACGATCACCCGTCCCTTGCCAATCTTTGATCCGCGAACTGCCCCGGTGTTGAGCGTGGACACGCACTTGGCCGATGTACCGATGCACCATCTCACGCCGGCCGCTTTGCGGCAGCGTTTTTTACAACCCCCGGTGTGGACCCCTGAGCGCAACACCGAGAAAAAATTCGGCGACCGTGTGCCGTCCTTGGCCGCCGTGTTGATCCCTTTGGTCATGCGCGATGAACTGATGCTGCTGTTGACGGAACGGGGCATGAACATGTCGACGCATTCAGGCCAGATTGCTTTTCCGGGTGGCCGCACGGATGATTCTGACGCGGACGCTGTGCACACCGCTCTGCGTGAGGCCGAGGAAGAGATCGGCTTGCTAAGCGCTCATGTGGAGGTGCTCGGCACATTGCCAAACTATGTCACCGGGTCGGCCTTCATCGTCACGCCGGTGGTGGCGCTGGTCAAGCCGGGTTTCCAGTTGCAGCCTAATCCGGCGGAGGTGGCTGATGTTTTTGAGGTGCCTTTGCGCTTTCTGATGAACCCGGCCAATCACCGTCGGCATGTCTTTGAGTTCGAGGGTGTACAGCGCGAATGGTTTTCGATGCCCTACACCAGTGATGCGCCTGATCTGTCTAAGGAGCGTTATATCTGGGGCGCGACAGCCGCCATACTGCGTAATTTTTATCGTTTTTTGGCGGCTTGAATTCCGCGTTTGTGGCGGCTGGGCCGTTATGATTTGACATGAGCTTTTTTGCCGTTATGTTTGCCCTCCTGCTCGAGCAGGCCCGGCCACTCGCCCGCGACAACGCGATTCACACGGGTTTGCGCACGTGGGCCCGTTGGTCTAGCCGCAACTTGGATGCGGGGCGCGCGCAGCATGGCTGGCTGGCTTGGTCTTTCGCGGCGCTGGGGCCCGTTGTGCTGGCCTTCGCCATTCACTGGTTGCTTTGGAGTGTGCATGGCTTGCTTGCCTTTGCTTGGAGCGTGTTGGCGCTTTACATGACACTGGGTTTTCGCCAGTTCAGTCACCACTTCACGGCCATCCGTGACGCTCTTGAGGTTGGCGACGAAGACACCGCTCGCGAGTTGCTGGCCGATTGGCAGCAGGTCGACGCCACGGAACTGCCGCGCAGCGAAATCGTGCGTCATGTCATCGAACATTCGGTTCTGGCGGCGCATCGCCATGTGTTTGGTGTGCTCAGCTGGTTTTCTGTGCTGGCGGCCTTTGGTCTCGGCCCCGCCGGTGCGGTGTTGTATCGGATGAGCGAATTCGTCGCGCGTTATTGGGCTGACAAACAGCGTTTGGCAGAGGCGGGCGCGAGCCCAGCCTTGCAGCAAGCGGCTAAGTTAGCCTGGGGCGTGATTGATTTTGTGCCCGCACGCTTGACCGCCGTTGGCTTCGCGGTGGTGGGTAGTTTTGAAGACGCCATCGACAGCTGGCGCAACTACACCCAGGGATTTTCAGCCGGCTCAATGGCCGCCTCTGAAAACCGCAACGATGGCGTGGTGCTGGCGGCGACGGCAGGCGCTGTGAATGTTCGGCTTGGCGGGGACGCCTTGAAAACGCCGGTCAAATCCTTCACCGCAGGTGAAGACAGCGACGAGCCAGCGGCCACTCATGCGACGCCGGGTCGCGAGCCTGAGTTGGCGCATTTGCGCAGCGTGGTGGGGCTGGTCTGGCGTTGTGTCGTCTTGTGGATGGTGCTGCTGGCGCTGTTGACGCTGGCACGTTTGCTGGGCTGACTGCGATCGTCAGCACAGGTCAGGACAAGTCAATAACGCGTCTCTGACAGTTCCGCGAACAAGTCGCCATAAAGCCGGTA
>JABMMH010000006.1 GCA_013205645.1 Polaromonas sp.
AGGCCTTTGGTACGCGCCAAATGGCTGGCTTGCGAGCGGCTTTTCACGTTGAGCCGGCGGAACAGGCGCCACAAATGCACCTTGACGGTGTGCTCGCTGATTTGCAGTTCTTCGGCAATGTCGCGGTTGCTCAGGCCTCGGTCGAGCATGACCAGCAATTGTTTTTGCCGTTTAGAAAGCTTTTCAGGGACTGTGCCTGACTCGCCGTCTGGGTCCTCGACCAAGAAGACCCGCAGCGCGTTGGAGATTTCAGTGGCACCAGCTGACTTCTGCACATACGCGTCAGCGCCGGCTTCGATCGAGAGGTCTTCGTAGTCCAGGGCTGAAGCGGCTGACAGCACGACCAAGGGAATGTCGGGGTACAGCAGTTTGAGTTCGCGCACACCAGACACGCCATGCGTATCTGGTAGCTTTAGGTCCAGACAAATGAGTTCTGGGATGCCATGCTTTTCTATCGCAGGCGTCACGGCCGCAACGCGGTCAAGCTCAACAATATTGGCTTTGCTGTTGAGGCGACGAACCAGCATCACAACGGCTTCCCGCATGAGGGGATGGTCGTCGACGACAAAAATGCTCATGGATTTTAGTGAATCAGTTGTCATAGAAATTTATTCAGATACGTTCATGGCCGGATTGAAAACTGCCATAAATCTTAACAGTTGACTTTTGACCGCAAACAGTGAAACTACTTACGTGAACTATTTTATTGGCCAATTATTACCTATTTGGATAATATATATTTGCAATTAGTCCATTTGCATCAGAGCTGCGGCGAGGTCTTCAGCGCTAACACCTTGGACGGACTCTAGTTTGTCTTGGAGTCCTGCCAAGGCTTGTGAGCCCTGCTTTTGCAGTTGGGCAATGGCGGCGGCGGCTTCGCGTGGCGATTCAAAGCTCAGGCTTTGCAGTAGCAAACGCCCCCTGGCATCCACCAGTTTGAAGTAAAAAAGCCCGTCTTTTTCGCGGTATTGCTTGAGCGTCGGCTTGGCAATTTTCACGCTTTTGGCGCTGGCTGTTTCGGTGCTGCTGCGCAGATTGCGCAGGCCGACGTTTTGTCGCAGCGTCGCCATGAAGGGCATCGTCAGACGTCGCGCTTTGAGCGCACCAGCTTGCAAAATATCTTCCAGCTTGCCGGGATCGTTGATCAGCGCTTCGTAGCTGTCGCGCATCGGTGCAATTTCGCGGTCGATGCGCTCAAACAAAACTTGCTTGGCATCGCCCCAAGCGATGCCTTCAGCATAGGCTGCGCGCAAGGCAGTCGTTTCTTCGGTGCTGGCAAAGGCTTGGTAAATCTCGAACAAGGCCGAGCCTTCGCAGGTCTTGGCTTCGCCCGGTGCTTTGGAGTCGGTGACGATACCGGCGATTTGCTTGCGCAGCTGCTCACGCGGTGCAAACAGCGCAATGGTGTTGTCGTAGCTCTTGCTCATCTTGCGGCCGTCCAGCCCGGGCAGCGTGGCCACCGAGGCTTCGATCAAGGCTTCGGGCAAGACCATGTGCTCGCCATACAGATGGTTGAAGCTCTGGGCGATGTCTCTGGCCATCTCAATGTGCTGAATCTGGTCGCGTCCAACCGGCACTTGGTTGGCCTTGAACAGCAAAATATCAGCCGCCATCAGCACCGGGTACATGAAGAGGCCGGCCGTCACATCGGCGTCGGCGTCGTGGCCGCTGGCGGTGTTTTTATCGACCGAGGCTTTGTAGGCGTGAGCGCGGTTCAGCAAACCCTTGCCGGTGACGCAAGTCAGCAGCCAGCAGAGTTCAGGGATTTCAGGAATGTCGGACTGCCGATAAAACGTCACCCGCTCTGGATCCAGCCCTGCGGCCAACCAAGTGGCGGCGATCTCAAGCGTGGAGCGCTGAATGCGCGCTGGCTCGCCGACCTTGATCAACGCGTGGTAGTCGGCCAAGAAGTAAAAACTCTCAGCGCCGGGCGCCAGACTGGCCCTGACAGCTGGGCGAATGGCGCCCACGTAGTTGCCTAAATGGGGCGTGCCCGAAGTGGTGATGCCGGTCAGGACGCGCAGTGGACTCATGAGAACTCAGACTTCAAAAGATGCAGGAATTGCAAAAAAGAGAGGGTCGCCGTGACTGTCGCGATGGCTTCTAGCGCAGCAAGAAGGCCAGCGGCGACAACAGGGTTTGTAGCGTGCTGTAGGTGAAGGTCATCAGCGGACGCATCCAGAACGAGCTGATCACGCCTGTCAGCACCAAGCCCATGACGATGAAAAATCCCCACGGCTCAACCCGCGAGACCATATTGGCTTGTCGCCACGGTAACAAACCGACCAAAATCCGGCCACCGTCGAGCGGCGGCAGCGGGAACAGGTTGAAGACGAACATGACCACGTTCACCAGCATGCCCGCACGGCACATATCGATCAAAAAACGCTCGGTGATGCCAGCACTGGTCGCCATGTAAAACACCGCACCCCACAGCAAGGCCTGGATAAAGTTGGCACCGGGGCCCGCCAACGCGACCCACACCATGTGTTGCTTGGGCTTGCGTAAATTACCGAATCGAATCGGCACCGGTTTGGCGTAACCGAACAAAAACGTGCCCGAGGTCGCGATGTACAGCATCAGCGGCATCGCGATGGTGCCGATCGGGTCAATGTGTTTGACCGGGTTCAGGGTCACCCGACCCAGCATCCAAGCGGTGTTGTCACCAAAGTAGCGGGCCACATAGCCGTGCGCTGCTTCGTGCACAGTGATCGCGAAGATCACCGGAATAGCGTAGATCGCGATGGTCTGAATGATGTTGGCAAAGTCCATGACCAGATTGTCTCAGACGCAGCGCTGATTCACAGACCGAGCACGGCCAAGTCGCCGCGGCCTTGGCGCACGATGATGGCGTCACCGCCGTTGCTCATGCCGGTCAGGTCAATCACGGTGGTGGCTTCTAGCGGGCAAGCACCGGCGTCGACCACGGCGGCGAGTTCGTGCTCATAGTGCCGCCGGATCGCTTCAGCATCGTTCAGCGGCTCGGTCTCGCCGCGCGGAATCAACGTGGTCGCCAGCAGCGGCGAGCCGTGCAGTTCGAGCAGGGCTTGCAGGGTTTTGTGGTCGGGCACGCGCAGGCCAATGGTCTTGCGTGACGGGTGGCTGAGCCGGCGCGGCACTTCTTTGCTGGCTTCCAAAATGAAGGTGTAGGGGCCAGGCGTGGCCGCTTTGATCAGCCGGAACTGCTTGTTGTCGACACGCGCGTAATTGGCCAGCTCGCTCAGGTCGCGGCACAAAATGGTCAGGTGGTGCTTGTCGTCGACCCCGCGAATGCGGCGCAAGCTGTCGGCAGCGGCTTTGTCGTCTAGGTGGCAGACCAGCGCGTAGCTGGAGTCGGTCGGCACCGCCGCCACACCGCCGCGGGCCAACAGCGCGACGGCCTGCTTGAGCAGGCGTGGTTGTGGGTTGTCGGGATGAACTTCAAAATATTGGGCCATGGTTTGATTGTCTCAGCTCAGGATTCGACCGGTTGCAGTTTGATCTTCTTCAGGGCTTGGCTTTCGCGTGCGGTCAACCAAGCACCGAGTGCGCCGCAGAGCGCGATCAAGCCGATGCCGACCAGCGACCAGCCATCGGGCACATGTGAAAAAACCAGCCAGCCGCCGAGCATGGCAAAGCCGATCTGGGCGTAGAAAAACGGCGTCAAGGTGGCTGCGGTGGTGCGCGTGTAGGCCAAGATCAGCAACAAGTGGCCGGCGGTAGCGGCCAGTCCCATCAACATCAAACCTGCCCAAAGCCACCACGATGGCAGCGAGGTCCAGACAAAAGGCAGCGCCAGGGACGCGATCAGCGTGCCGACCCAGCCGGTATAAAAATGCATGGTGACCGGGTCTTCGGTGCGGGCCAGTTTGCTGGTGAGTACCTGAAACCACGAGTTGGTGACCACCACCACCAAGGGAAAGAAAGTCGGCCAACCAAAGTGTTCACTGCCTGGCCGGATGATGATGAGTGTGCCCAGAAAGCCGCCGATGATCAGCGACCAACGCAGCTTTGAGACGCGCTCATCCAGCGCGGTGGCGGCCAGCAAGGTGATCGCCAGCGGGACGATGGCGACAACCGAGGTGAACTCGGCCACCGGCATGTGCTTGAGGCTCAAAAAGGCGAACAAGCTGCTGGTCAGCAACAGCAGACCGCGCAACAGCTGGAACTTCGGGTGGGCCGTGCGGAGTGAGCGCCAACCGCGCGCTGGCAAGACCACGAGGGTGGTGGCCACGGCCTGAAAAAAATAGCGAAACCACAGCGCCATCAGCAAAGGCACGCCGGTGCTGATGAGTTTGGTGGTGGTGTCGAGGGTGGCAAAACAGGCCACGGCTGCAATCACCAGTGCAATGCCCCCAACGGCTGAGGGCGCGTGCCTCACTGGATGCGGTCTTCCAGCAAGCTCCAGACCGGTGTCAGTTGGCCCGGTAAAAAGGGCAGGGTGCCGAGGTCAATACGGCTCTCGTCGGGGCTGTGAAAGTCACTGCCGCGTGACGCTGCCAGGCCATGCTCTAAAGCAGTTTCGGCGTACTTCACGGCCTCTTGCACGGTGTGGCTGCCGGTCACGACTTCAACCGCCAAGCCGCCATGGGTTTTGAATTCGGTGAACAGCGCGTACTCTTCATTCGGGGTGAATTTGTAGCGGGCTGGGTGGGCGATGACAGCCACACCGTGCGCCTCGGTGATCCAAGTCACGGCATTTTTCAAGCTGGCCCAGCGGTGCGGCACATAGCCGGGTTTGCCTTCGGTCAGGTATTTGCGAAAGACTTCAGAGGTTTCTTTGCAGACGCCGGACTCGACCAAAAAGCGCGCAAAGTGCGTGCGTGAAATCAGTTCCGGGTTGCCGACAAATTTCAAGGCACCTTCGTAAGCGCCCTGAATGCCGACCTTGGCCAAGCCGTCGGACATTTCCATTGCGCGTTCGCGGCGGCCGCCACGCGTGTCGCGCAAGCCTTGCTTTAAAGCCGCGTCATCTGGGTCAAACCCCAGCCCGACGATGTGCACGGTTTCGCCTGCAAAGGTGACCGAAATTTCAGTGCCGGTCAGGTAGTGCATACCTTGCGCTTTGGCGGCGGCTGCGGCGCGGTGCTGACCGCCGACTTCATCGTGGTCTGTCAGGGCCCACAGCTGAACGCCGTTGAGCTTGGCGCGCTCGGCTAAGACTTCTGGGGTTAGCGTGCCGTCGGAGACGATGGAGTGGCAATGCAAGTCCGCATTAAGGATATTTTTTGAGATCACGTTTTTATTCTAGGCTCATTGGTCAATTCGGGCATGTCAAAGCTCAGCGCCTTCGACCAGAAAACGCACGCGCCGCACGCCTTGCCACTCGTCAGCGTCCAAGCGGAACGCCAGGGTGACCTTGGCTGGCAGCGATTCAGTGCGACCAAACCAGATGCCGTCGACCGGCTGACCGTGGTGTTTGAGTTTGAGTGCGAGGTGCTTTTCGCCGACCAGTCGCTGCGAGACCACTTCGAGTTCTTCGCTGAACGTCGGCGCGGCAAAACCTTGTCCCCAAACGGCGGTGTGCAGCGTGTCGACCACATCGGTGCGCCGGTATTCAGGTGCCAGTGGGCCGTCGGTGTCTAAGCGGCGCGTCAACGTCCCAGCGTCCAGCCACTCATGGGCGACTTCTTGCAAGGCTTGTTCGAACGTGTCGAAGTTTTCCTCGTCGATGGTGCAGCCGGCGGCCATGGCATGACCGCCGAAGCGCAGCAGCACACCCGGATGGCGCTTGGCCACCAAGTCCAGAGCGTCGCGCAAGTGAAAACCTGGAATCGAGCGGCCGGAGCCTTTGAGTTCGTGTTCTTTGCCGGGGGCTTGGCTGGCCGCAAAGACAAAGGTTGGGCGGTGCATTTTGTCTTTGATGCGCGAGGCCACGATGCCGACCACGCCTTCATGAAAATCAGGGTCAAAAATCGCGATCGCTGGTGGCGGCGCTTCGTCTTCGTCAATCATGGCGTCCGCTGCCAGTTCGGCCTGCTCGCGCATGCCGGCTTCAATGTCGCGGCGCTCGCGGTTGATGCTGTCTAGCGTTTTGGCGAGTTCTTCACCGCGTGCCAAGTCGTCGGTCAGCAGGCATTCAATGCCCAGCGTCATGTCGGACAGGCGTCCGGCCGCATTGATACGCGGGCCGAGTGCAAAGCCGAAGTCGAAGGCCGTGGCCACATTCGCTTGTCGGCCAGCCGCTACAAACAAACCTTTGACGCCGGCTTGCAACGCGCCGGCACGAATGCGCTTCAGGCCTTGTGCCACCAAGCGTCGGTTGTTCGGGTCGAGCTTGACCACGTCGGCCACGGTGCCAAGGGCTACCAGCGGCAGCAAAGCATCGAGCTTGGGTTGGCTGGCAGTGTCAAACACGCCGCGCTGGCGCAGCTCGGCGCGCAGGGCGAGCAGCACATAAAACATCACGCCGACGCCGGCGATGGACTTGCTCTCAAACGTGCAGGCGGGCTGGTTCGGGTTGACGATGACGTCGGCGTCGGGCAGCACAATGTCGCCGTTCAGCAGCGCAGGCAGGTGGTGGTCGGTCACCAGCACTTGCATGCCCAGCGCCTTGGCCCGCGCCACGCCGTCCATGCTGGCGATGCCGTTGTCGACGGTCACCAACAGGTCGGCGCCAGCGGCTTTGACGCGCTCGGAAATCGCCGCCGTCAAGCCATAGCCGTCGACCACGCGGTCGGGCACCAGGTAACTCACACTGGAAAAATTCAGCGGCGCACCGAGCAGCCGCAGGCCGCGCACGCCAACCGCGCAAGCGGTTGCGCCGTCGCAGTCGTAGTCGGCGACGATGCAGATCTTGCGACCCGCTGCCATGGTGTCGGCCAGTAGCACCGCGGCTTCTGCCGCGCCGTGCAGCGCGCTGGGCGGCAGCAGCCGCGCCAAGCCGTCGTCAAGTTCATCTGGGCTGAGCACGCCGCGCGCGGCATACAACTGCGCCAGCAGCGGGTGCACACCGGCTTGTTGCAGCGCCCAAACGCTGCGCGGGGGTGCATCTCTGACAGTGATTTTCATAAGGTCTCCAGCAGGCCCAGCAAGGGCTTGGGTTTCAGTAATTGCTTAAAGCGGACGAGCAGGCTGCGGGGCGCGCTTTCAAAGGTCTGGGCAGTGCGTTCGCCGCAAAGTGTTAGCCGCACGACTTCGCCGGCAGATTGCCGTGCCAATAAGTCTTTGGCTTCATGTGCATCGAGCACGCCCCAAGCCTCAGCGTAGGCTTGCCAGTCATCGCGCAAAGCGGCGTCGGCCAGCGTGCGGGGGGTGGTGAGTTGCTGCTGTTCGGGTGTGTGTTGTTCAGGCAAGTCGCCGGTGCCGCTGAACCAGATCGAGTTGACCGGCAATTGCCGTTGGCTGCTGCGCACGTCGTTGATCGGGTGGGTGTACAGCAGCATTTGCATTTCGTTTTGCAGACGGCGCAGCGTTTTACCGCTGCTGCCGGCGGGCAGCCAAGGGTTGACGCTGCGGCCCAACACGCGATCCAGCGAGGCGGTTGGTAAGTCCTTGAAGACCTCGCCTTCGGCCAGCCAGCGCTGCGGCGCGGCGTAGTGCAGGCGAATGCCGTCAGCGTCGAAATACACCTGCATGGCGGCCATGAGGGCGCGTGAATCGGCTTCGCTCAGCGCCAAGTCGTTGGGGTCGCTCAGGCTGGCTTGTTCGTGGCCCATCAGCCAGTAACAGGGCGTCACATAGGCCCAGTGACGTGGGCTTGTTGCTTCAACGAGTTCGCGTTGTGTGCCTTGTTCATGCTCCCAGGCGGCCCAAGGAATCAGGC
>JABMMH010000271.1 GCA_013205645.1 Polaromonas sp.
CCCCCAATCTGAACGTCCCCCACCCTTGCCCCACCAGGGTGCACAACGCCTTCCTGGCCTCCGAGATCAGAGTCGTCGCCGCCACCGTCGCCTTTGGCATGGGCATCGACAAGCCCGATGTGCGTTTTGTCGCGCACCTCGACATGCCGAAAAACATCGAAGGCTACTACCAAGAAACGGGTCGTGCAGGTCGTGATGGTTTGCCGGCCAACGCCTGGATGGCCTACGGCCTGCAAGACGTGGTGAACCAGCGCCGCATGATAGACACCAGTGAAGTCGCCAGCGAAGAATTCAAACAAGTCATGCGCGGCAAACTCGACGCGCTGCTGACGCTGGCTGAAGACACGCGCTGCCGCCGGGTCAGTTTGCTGAGCTACTTTGGCGAGGACAGTCAGCCCTGTGGCAATTGCGACAACTGCCTGAACCCACCGGCGGTGTGGGACGCCACCATCGCCGCACGCAAGATGCTGAGCTGCATTTACCGCGTGCAGCAAGCCAGCGGTATCAGCTTTGGCGCCGGTCACATCATGGACATCTTGCGCGGCAAAGTCACCGACAAAGTCATGCAGTACGCGCACGACAAACTCAGCACCTTCGGCATTGGTGCAGAGCTGGCCGAGACGCAGTGGCGCGGCGTGCTGCGCCAGCTGATTGCCAAAAACATGGTGCGCGTCGACAGCGAAGCCTTTAGCACCTTGCAGTTGCTGCCTGACGCCCGCGCGGTGTTGCGCGGCGAAGTGACGGTGATGCTGCGCGAACAAGCGCTGGGCGGCAGCGCCGATCGAAAAAAACGCAGTGTCAAAACGTCGGTCAAAGGCATGGCAGAAGCCAGCCTCAACGCCGGTGCGATGGAGCGCTTGGCCAAGCTCAAAGCTTGGCGCGCCGAAGTGGCCCGCGAGCACAACCTGCCGGCGTTCGTGATCTTTCATGACGCCACGCTGCGAGCCTTGGCCGAGCAAGACCCGCAGAGCTTGGGCGACTTAGAAGGCATCAGTGGCATGGGCGCTAAAAAGCTGCAAGCCTACGGCGCGGAAGTGCTGCGCGTGTGCGCCGCTAGCGCTTGAATGGCCTCTTGAATAGCCCATGAAATGCTGGGCCACCAGCCTGTTCCTGAAGCTTGCGCTAGGATTTGCCGACCTTCGCGCCGCTTGATGCGACTGCGCACACCCCTATTTCGTTTTCACGGAGATCACCTTGTCCAACTTTGCAAGCAAAAATAATCTACGCGTATGGCTGGCCGGTCTCTGCCTGACGGTGACACTCCCCGCTTTCGCTGGCAAGACACTGGACGCGATCAAGTCGCGCGGCCAAGTGATTTGCGGTGTCAGCACCGGTGTGGCCGGTTTCTCGGCGGCCGACTCCAGCGGCAACTGGTCGGGACTGGATGTTGATGTTTGCAAAGCCGTGGCCGCCGCCACGCTGGGCGATGCCAACAAAGTCAGGTTCGTGCCACTGACGTCGCAGCAACGCTTCACGGCGCTGCAGTCTGGCGAAGTCGATGTGCTGTCGCGCAACACCACCCTCAGCCTGTCGCGTGACGCCTCGCTCGGTCTGCACCAAACCGTCGTGACGTATTACGACGGCCAAGGTTTCATGGTGCCGGCCAAGTTCAAGATCACAAGCGCCAAGCAGCTGAAAGGCCAAACCGTTTGCGTGCAGTCCGGCACCACCACCGAAAGAAACTTGAGCGATTACTCGCGCACCCACAAGCTGAACCTCAAGCCAGTGGTGTTTGAGAAATTCGAAGCCGCCAACGCCGCCTATTTTTCTGGTCGCTGCGTCGCTTACACCACCGATGCATCGGGCTTGGCTTCGATTCGCAACCGCGATGCCCAGAATCCAGCAGATCACGTCATCTTGGCTGATCTGATTTCGAAAGAACCGCTAGGCCCGATGGTGCGCCGCGGTGACGATGAATGGTTCGCCATCGTCAAGTGGGTGATTTACGGCCTGATCGAAGCTGAAGAATACGGCATGACCCAAGCCAACGTCGACAAGCTGAAAACCAGCACCCTCGACCCGGTGATCCAGCGCATGCTGGGCACCACCGAAGACACCGGCCGACTGCTAGGCCTGGACAAAGAATGGATGCTGCGCGCCATCAAGGCCACCGGCAACTACGGCGAAATTTTTGAGCGCAATCTTGGCCCCAAGTCAGCCATCGGTTTGCCGCGCGGCCTCAACAAGCAGTGGAACCAAGGCGGCCTGATGTATGCCTACCCGCTGCGTTAAAGCGGCATGACGCCCACGATCCAAGCCACGCCGGCTGTACCCGCCCAAAAAAAATGGTCTTGGCGCAGCCGGGCTTTTCGCGGTTTGATTTACCAAGCGTTGGCGCTTGTCTTTATTGCCCTGGCGCTTTGGTACTTGGGCCACAACACGCTGATCAACATGCGCGAGCGTGGCATTCAGAGTGGCTTTGATTTTTTGACGCAAACCGCCGGTTTTGACATTGGCGAAAGCCTGTTTCCGTTTGACTCTCGCCAGCCCTACTGGCACGCATTTTTAATCGGTCTGAGCAACACCTTGCGTGTGGCGCTGATCGGTATTGTCTTGGCCACGCTGATCGGCACCTTGGTCGGCGTGGGCCGCTTTTCGCGCAATGCACTGGTGCGCGGCGTGTGCTCCGCCTACGTCGAAATTTTCCGTAACATTCCGATCTTGCTGCAATTGCTCATGTGGTATTTGCTCTTCACGGAAGTGTTGCCTGCGGCGTCTGAGGCTTGGCAAGTGGGCTCGGTTTTCCTGAGCAAAGGCGGCATTAGTTTCCCCGTTCCCATTTGGTCCAGCGGCCATGCCTGGGCAGCCGTCGGCTTGCTGGCCGGCGCTGTGTTGGCGTGGCTGTACCGCCGCCGGGCCTTCGCCCATTTTGAGGCGACCGGACAGTTGCGCAGCATGGTCTGGCTGCCACTTGGCTTGGTCGTGTTGGGTGGTTTGATGGGCTGGCTGGCGGGTGGTGCACCGAGCGCCATGAATTCACCGATGCGTGGTCTGTTTGCGATTGAAAAAGGCGGCTCGCTGACGCCTGAGTTCATCGCCGTGTTGCTCGGTCTGACGGCGTACACCGCCGCCTTCATCGCGGAAGTGGTGCGCGCCGGGATTCAGTCTGTCGCCCTCGGGCAAAGCGAAGCAGCGGCGGCGCTGGGCCTGAGCCGCCAGCAAGAAATGAAGCTGGTGATGTTGCCGCAAGCGCTTCGCGTCATCATTCCGCCGCTCACCAACCAGTACCTGAACCTGACCAAAAATTCCTCTTTAGCGGTCGCCATTGGCTACCCCGACGTGGTCTCCATCTCCAACACCGCGCTGAATCAAACCGGCCGCGCCGTCGAGTGCATCACCATCGTGATGGTGATTTACCTCAGCACCTCGCTGCTCACATCGTGGTTGATGAGCCGCTACAACGCCAGTGCGGCCATCAAGGAGCGTTGAGTGACTTCGGACGCCCACGAACCCATGACCGCTAAAACGTTCCACGCGATTCCTGCGCGCCCCGCACCTGTGCGCCAAGGCGGTCTGGCTGGCTGGCTCAAGAGCAACTTGTTTGCCGACTTGCGCACCACGCTGGGCACGGTGTTGTTGGGCGGCTTGCTGCTGTGGACCTTGCCGCAGTTCATCCAATGGGCCTTGTTGTCGGCCACTTGGCGGCCCGACTCAGAGGCTTGCCGGGCGGCGACCGTGGGTGCTTGCTGGGGCGTGATCGCTGAGAAGTACCGGCTCATCATCTTCGGCCGTTACCCGTTCGACGAACAATGGCGACCGCTCTTGGCCACCGTCTTGATGCTCAGCGTGTTGGTCGCCAGCTGTGTGCGTTTTTTCTGGAAGCCTTGGCTGAGCTTGCTGTGGGTGGCTGTGCTGGCGGTGTTTTTTGTATTGATGTACGGCGACAGCTTTGGGCTGACGCGGGTTGAAACCGACCGCTGGGGCGGTTTTCCGCTGACGCTGTTGTTGGCCTCGCTGTCGATCGCCATGGCTTTTCCGTTGGCGCTGGTGGTGGCGCTGGGCCGCCGCTCTGACTTGCCGGCGATACGCAGCGCCTGCACGATTTACATTGAGCTGGTGCGCGGCGTGCCGCTGATTTCGGTGCTGTTCATGGCCTCGTTTTTGTTCCCGCTGTTCATGCCGCAGGGCACCCGCATCGACGTGCTGATTCGCGTGCTGATCGGCATCACGCTGTTTGCCGCAGCCTACATGGCCGAGGTGATTCGCGGTGGTCTGCAAGCCATTCCCAAAGGGCAAGTTGAGGCAGCCGCCACGCTCGGACTTTCCTACTGGCAAACGCAGCGCAAGATCGTGCTGCCGCAAGCGCTGGCGATCGTCGTGCCGGGCATCATGAACAACTTCATTGGCATCTTCAAGGACACCTCTTTGGTGACCATCGTCAGTCTGTATGAACTCACCGGCGCGCTGGGGTTGGCCCTCAACTCCGACGCCGACTGGCGCCCGTTCAAAGTCGAGGGCTATCTCTTCATCGCCCTGATTTATTTCACTTTTTGCTTTGCCATGTCGCGTTACAGCCTGTGGGTGGAAAAGCAAGTCAACCAAGGCCATGCGCGATGAGCGATCCCATCATCAGCTTCGACAAAGTCAACAAGTGGTACGGCAACGATTTTCATGTGCTGCGCGACATTGACTTGCAGGTTCGTCAAGGCGAACGCATCGTGATTTGTGGGCCATCCGGCTCGGGCAAGTCGACGCTGATTCGCTGCATCAACCGGCTTGAAGAACACCAGCAGGGCCGGCTCATCGTCGCTGGCATTGAGCTGTCGGATGACATCAAAGCCATCGACGCCGTGCGCCAGCAGGTCGGCATGGTGTTTCAGCAGTTCAATTTGTTTCCGCATTTGACGGTGCTGGACAACCTGACGCTGTCGCCGATCTGGGTCGGCAAGATGCCGAAAAAAGAAGCCGAAGAAAAGGCCATGCAGCAGCTCGAACGCGTGCAGATCGCCGAGCAAGCGTATAAGTTTCCGCTCCAGTTGTCTGGCGGCCAGCAGCAACGCGTGGCGATTGCCCGCGCGCTGTGCCTGAAGCCCAAAATCATGTTGTTCGACGAGCCCACGTCAGCGCTGGACCCCGAGATGATCAAAGAAGTGCTGGACGTGATTGTGGAGTTGGCCGATCAAGGCATCACCCTGCTCTGCGTGACACACGAAATGGGTTTTGCCAAAGCGGTGGCGGACCGCGTGATCTTCATGGACCAAGGCCAGATCGTCGAGCAGAACACGCCGGATGCATTTTTCAATCACCCGCAGACGGATCGGGCGCAGGATTTTTTATCGAAGATTCTGGGGCATTGACATCGTCAGTTAACTCAGCGCTCAGTTCCAACCAATCACATCAAAGCCTTTTTCGCTCAAGCAGCGCTGCACAAAACTGCGGTAAACGCTGTTCGGCCGGCTGCCACGCACGGCCGCCTGTGTCGCGCCCGCAGCGCCACCGATCGCCGCACCACCCAAGCCTGAGCGCAACATGCCATCAGTGCCTCGGCCAAACACCAAGGCCCCGACAGCACTGGCAACACCCGCCACTGCCGCCCCTTCGCCCGCCCGCTGAGCCACTTGGCTGCCTTCTTCGGCGCGCAGCCCGGCGGCACTGGCGCGTGCTTGGCAGGCCGCCACTTCGTTCTGCGCCTGCGCTTCACCCACGCGGTTAAAGGCCGCGTTCGGGTACAGCACTGGATGGGCTGAGCCGCTGCCAGAGCCGGTTGAGGCGCAGCCGGCCAAGGCCAAGCCAGCGAGCAAGACCGCAAGGTATCGGCCGCCTGAAAACTTAGCCGTCTGGCCATCGGTATGGTTCGTCAGTGGGTTCATCAACTGCATTTTGACCTTGTCCGCAATGCCGCGTCCTCACAAAGGTAAAATCACGTCAGTTTTACCAAATACACAGGAGCCCTCATGTCCAAGCCAGCTGACCATTCCAACCACGATGCACACACCAACGATGTGCACGCCCATGATGCGCAGGCTGTCGAAGAGGATCCAGTCGACTCTATCGTTCCGATGATGCCGATCGTCTTGCCTTTGGCTGGTGCGGTATTGATGTTTTTGCTGGCTTTTATCGCCGTTTCGATGGCTTGAATCCGCCCCGCTCTCGCCTCTTAAGAACCAGGCCAGCCTTTGTGCTGGCCTTTTTCACGCCCAAAACATGCCAATTTCTGCATAACCTAATGCTAGTTTTGCATATCTTTAAGCCGTAACCGTCAGGTAACCAGCTTCAGATGTTCTTAGAATGACCTTTTGCTTGGCGCACACCGGCCATTCACCGTTGCGTCCGCGGTGTTTTTAGCCACTTTCTCTTGGAGCGATATTTCGCCAGCCTTTTTAACAGCCCGGCTTGCTTCCGGTCCCTTGCGCAGCCTGCCGAAATCACGTTTTACAACCTTGGAGCTTTTCGATGAACCATCCCGCGATGCAAGGGCTTGCCCTGAATGCCCCCGCTTTTGTCAAGAATGCCAAACTGATCGCTTGGGTGGCCGACATGGTCGCCCTGTGCAAGCCTGACGCGATTCACTGGTGCGACGGCAGCGACGCTGAATACC
>JABMMH010000272.1 GCA_013205645.1 Polaromonas sp.
GTGCTGGCTGCCGCGCCAACGTCCACGGCCGCGGCCTTGCAGAGCAAGTCGGTGCAGCCGCGCCATGACGTGCTCGACAAAACGCTCGATCGGGCCGTTGCCAAAGGTTTCATTCCGGCTGTCGAAAAATCCGACGTACGCGACAAAATTTTGGAACTGGCCAGCACGCATAAATTCAACCCCGATGATTTCGCCCGCATGACGCTGATGGAGAGCGACGGCATGAATCCTCGCTCGACCAACCAGCGATGCCACGGCATCATCCAGTTTTGTGACGGCTCCAACCGCGGTGCTGCCAGTGCCGGATATGCCGCCAACCCGAAAGCTATTTTGGGCTTGAGCGTCTACCAGCAACTGCATTTGGTCGACAAGTACTTTGACGACGTCGGCCTCAAAAACAAAGGCCAATCGGGTCTGGATGACTTGTATTTATCGGTCTTGATGCCTTCCGCCCGCAGCGAAGTGCGTACCGACGTGGCGCTGCCGATTGGCAACAACCAAGCCAGGGCGCTGTATGAAGGGCGTGACACCAGCGCCCCCATGACGCGCGACTCCATCTTGCAAGGACTGCTGAAGAACGCCGCTGACCGCCTCGGCCAAAGCGGGCCTAGCGCGGGCCGCCTGCAAGCCATGCGAACTGCCGCCTATGAAGACAGCACAGCGCTGCGCTAGCGGCAAAGGTGAGCGGCAAGGTCTTGCCGCTCTGACTCGTTTTGCCCTTCTGCAGAGTCAAAAAAGCGGCAATCAGCCAGTGGCACGTGTTTTGCATTATCCAGCCTGAAGCCCCTTGAAAAGGCTGGGCATGTCGGTAAACCGGCAAGCGAATCAAACCGCAGTCAGCAAGCGACTGCAATCGATTGAAAGGTCAGGCGATGAATGTTTTGGACAAAGCTTTAGGTTTGCATGGACAAGCCCTCGGCTTGCGCAGCCAGCGCATGGAGCTGCTGGCACGCAACATCGCCAACTCTGACACGCCTAATTTCAAGGCTCGGGACATCGACTTCAAACAAGTCATGCAGAAAACCCAAGACACCAGCATGGTCACAACCCAGGCTGGCCACATCGCTGAAGGCGACGTGGGGACTGCCGGTGGCGTCAAGTACCGCACCCCGTTCAATACCGCTTTCGACGGCAACACGGTTGAACTCAACGTCGAGCAGGCGAAATACGGTAAGTCAGCTGCCGACTACCAAGCCACGCTCAATTTTCTCGAACAGCGCGTCAGTGGCATCCGCAAAGCCCTGCGCGGGGAGTAATTAAATGGCCATTGACAACATTTTCGGCATCGCCGGTTCAGCGCTCAACTCGCAGACCGTGCGTATGAACGCCATTGCCTCCAATTTGGCCAACGCCGGCACGGTGTCTGGGTCTGAGCAGGATGCCTTTCGCGCCAAGCGCGTGGTGTTCAAGGCCATCATGGACCAACAGGTGGTGCCGCAAGATGCCTCTTACCAGGGCGGCGTCAAGGTTCAGCTCATGAAAGACGACCCCACACCGGTGCGCCGCCAGCTGGACCCGGGCAATCCGTCGGCTGACAAAGACGGCTACATCTACACCTCCAACGTCAATGAAATGGCAGAGATGGTCGACATGATGGCCGCTTCCCGCTCTTACCAAAACAACGTTGAAGTCATCAACACCGCGCGCCAGTTGATGATGCGCACCCTCGACATCACCAAGGCCTGATTCAGCCTACCCATCACCGGACACCACCATGGTCACTACCACTGCATTGCCATCCGGCATCAAAAGCTACGAGCAGGTCATTGCCACGCCAAAGGCCGCCAGCACAGGTGCTTCACAGCAAGACTTTTTGAAGCTGTTCACCACGCAGCTGCAAAACCAGAATCCGCTGGACCCGACCAAGAACGAGGCCTTTGTGGCCCAGCTGGCGCAGTTCTCGCAACTCGAAGCCACCACCAACATGGCGACGCAGCTGACCAGCTTTGTGAACAGCATGTCGGGTGACCGCATGCTCAATGGGGCTGCCTTGATTGGCAAAAAAGTCGCTGTCGATGGCGCACCCATCGTCATGTCGAGTGGTCAGCCGGTGCAGGCGGTCATCGCCTTGCCCGCTGGTGCTGAAGGCATGCGGCTTGAGATTTTTGACAGCCAAGGGACCTTGGTGCGCCAGCAAATCGCCGGGCCACAGACGCCAGGCGAAGTCACCCTGACTTGGGACGGCAAAGACTCCGTGGGCACCACAGTGGCCGACGGTACCTACAGATTCAAAGCGACCATCAGTTCGGCTGGTGTCACGTCAAACCCAGCGGTCACCACGCTGGCCACCGTGCGCAGTGTCAGTCAGGTGGACGCTGCCAGCCCACTGATGCTGCAAGTCGATGGCGGTCTCAGCGTGGCGCTGTCAGCCGTCAA
>JABMMH010000273.1 GCA_013205645.1 Polaromonas sp.
GGCTTTGGCGGTGGTGGAACCCAAAGCGATTTTCAGCAGGTCGGCCACGGTGTTGGCGTTGAGTTTTTCCATGATGTTGGCGCGATGCGCTTCCACTGTCTTGATGCTGATGCCGAGGTCGTCGGCGATTTGTTTGTTGAGCCGGCCAGCGACGATGCGTTCCAGCACCTGCGCTTCACGCGAGGTGAGTTTGGCCAGCAGGGCGTCTCGGCTGGCCGAGTGTTGGTGCTCGCTGAAAGCGTCTTTGGCTTGGTCGAGCATGCGCTCCACCAGGTTGACCAGGGCTTCTTCTTGGAAGGGCTTTTGGATGAAATCCATCGCGCCTTTTTTCATCGTGTCGACGGCCATCGGGACGTCGCCGTGGCCAGTGATGAAGACAATTGGCAGCGGCGAGTTGCGCTCGACCAAACGGTCTTGCAACTCGAGCCCAGTCATGCCGCCCATGCGAATGTCAACGATCAAGCAGGCCACTTCGCGCGGGTCGTAGCGGCTCAAAAAAGTTTCTGCCGAGTCGTAGCAACGCACCCGGTAGTCTTTGCCCTCCAGCAACCACTGCAAGGAATCGCGAACGCCTTCGTCATCATCAACGACGTAGACCGTGCCTTTTTTCGGAATCAAGCTCATGCAAATCCTTTAACTGTCAATGTGCGCTTTTTCCGTCTTTTCCGCCGATTGTTTCGTCAGGCGTGGAGGCGGTTGTCAGCAGGGGTTTGACCGGGAGCCAGAAGGTGAACCGACAGCCCACAACCTCCTCGGCATTGTAGATGTTCTCCGCCCTCATTCGCCCCTGGTGAGACTCTACGATGCTGCGGCAAAGCTTCAGGCCAATGCCCATGCCTTCGGCCTTGGTCGAGTAGAAGGCCTCATAGAGCCGGGTGCTGACTTCAGCTGACAAGCCCTGGCCGGAATCAAGTATGGAGAACTCGATGACGCTCTGCTCTTCAATCTGTTTTGGCACCACGCGCAGTTCGACACTGCGGCGCGAACTCGGTCGCTTGGCTTGCTCGATGGATTCCGCCGCGGTCTTCATCAGGTTGATTAGCACCTGCTCTATCAGGATCGGATCAACCTGAATGGGCGGTAAGCGGGCTGCGATGTAGTGGGTCAGCCGGACGTTGTGACGGCGCAGTTCAATCTCGGCCAGCTCCAGCGCATTGCTGACCATGGTGGCGACGTCGGACATGCTGCGGTTGGGTTCGCTGCGCTTCACAAATGAACGGATGCGTTGAATGATCTGACCTGCCCGTTGCGCTTGGCGGGCGGTTTTTTCCAGGGCACCCAGCAGGTCTTCGGTGGTGATGTTGTTGCCCTGAATGCGTGACACCATGCCGTTGCAATAGTTGTTGATGGCGGTCAGCGGTTGGTTGAGTTCATGCGCCACGCTAGAGGCCATTTCGCCCATGGTGATGAGTCTGCTGGCCGACTGTGCGCGCTCGGCTTGCAAGGCCGCCTGCTCTTCTGCGTGACGGCGCGGCGTGATGTCAGTCGCAATCACCATTTGTGCCAGTCGGCCATCGACCCAAGTCAGGTAGCGTGAGCGGACCTCTAACCATTTCCCCAGCTCGGGCACATAGATTTCGGCATTCTCGCTTTGCGCGTTAGTCAGTGGATCGGTCGGTAAGCCTGCCAGACCGTCGACGTCCATGGCGTCATCTGTCGGTGTGACTGGCGGCATGCCGGCTTGTGCAATCAGGTTGATGTGGCCCGAGACTTCGCTGCCAAACCAAGCTCGGTACAGCTTATTGGCAAACAGCAGTTCTTCGCTGCCAAGCGGTGCGACTGAGACGGCGGCGTCTAGCCCTTCGAGCACGGTCGTGAAGCGCTCGTAAGAGTTAGACAGTTCTTCGCGGATTTTTTTAGAAACGGTGATGTCGGTCATCGAGGTCATCCAGCCCGCTTGCTGACCACGCGGATCTATCAAAGGCGAGACATACATGCGGGCATCGAATATTGCGCCGCCCTTGCGCTTGACGCGCACTTCAAATCCACCTTGCGTGGAGCGTCCCTTGAGTTCGTCTTCCAGCCTTTCGGCTAGCCATTCGCGGTCTTGCTCGGGCCAGTAAGGGAAGGGTGCCATGCGGCCCACCAGTTCATCCTCGGTCCAACCCGTCATCTGACAAAAGGCCGGATTGACATAGGTGATGCGGCCTTCCAGATCAAGTGCGCGCATGCCCGTCAGCATGGAGTTTTCCATGGCCCGGCGAAAGTTGGTTTCGGTGATCAGTGCCTCTTGCGCTTGCACCCGACGCCGCGTGTGGCGCCAAGTGCCGAGCAGCATCCACACCGTCAACGCGCTTAGCGCAGAGACCAGCCAGAAAAAGCCGCTGCCGACGACGCCGAGTGAAGCTCGGTATCCCTGCGCTCGGACCAACAGACCATTGCCCACTGGCGAGACCGGTACTTCATAGACTGGGGCGGCGTCGGCCCATGGCAGCAGGCGCGCTGCAGACGTGCGTGGTGGTGGCAAGCCACCGGCGAGCACAACCCCTTTGTCGTCCAGCAGTGCGACTGCGTATCTGGCGCTGACTTCCGTGGGAACACCAAAGCGCAGCAAGCCATCGATGGAGAACTCGCCCAAGATGACGCCGTCAAACTTGCCTTGTTCGTCGATAGGAACCTGCAATTGAAGTGTGGGTGCGACGGTGCCGCTGTCGTTGCGCAAGGTCAGGGGCCTGGAATAGACCGGTTGCCTAAGGTCGCGCACCAAACCGTACGTGTTGTCGGTTTCACCGCTTTTGATTTGTTCGCCGCTGGCGCGTGATTGAGCCGCATTGGCGCTTGACGACACGTACGCAATGCGCACGCGGCGCAGCGAATCGACCCAGGTCACCGCCAACAATTCCGGGTATTGGTTGATCAGGGACTCGGCTTGAGAAAGGAACTCAGCCTCGTCGACTTCTTTGTTCGAGATGTCGCGTCCCAGCCGCATCAACTGTTCTTGGCGCTCCAGCAGCCTGAGTCGTAAACGCTGCTGGGCGTATTCAACATCGCGCCGGACGGCTTCCTGCTCGCGGTCAATTTCTTCGATCCGTAAATAGCCAAAGGCGGCAACCACCGCCGCCAGAAAAAGAATCACGGAGAGCAGCGGCCCGAGGGTGATGTAACGGTCTTGCCGCGAGGGGGATTGCTTGCCCCACCAGCGTCGCCACCAGACCATCCAGCCCTTGCTCGCAGGCGCTGTATGGCTGTGTGGATGGTTGGCGGTGGTGTCGTTGTCTGGCATCTTGAGCGGGGAGTTTATAGGAGCCAGCGAGGTGGTTGGCCGGCGAGCCCGTGAATCGCGCTGAAGTCGCCATAATTTCTTAATATGAAATCATCCGGCACAATTTGAAATCCTTGAAAAAATATGAGAAACTCCATGAAGTGGTCCAAATTGCGTTTACAAACTAATGCGTAAACAGGTTTGGTGCAGTGCACGCGCTGAGTCGTGTGCAGGGCTCACAAGACCGCTCCAAAAACGCTACTTTTAATAAGCAGGAGACAGACATGGCTGCCACCCCCCCACAAGCCGACAGCGGCGCGCCCCTAGACCAGGACAACCAAGAAACCCGTGAATGGATGGACGCGTTGTCCGCCGTGATCGAGAGCGAAGGCCCTGAACGTGCTCACTTTTTGCTAGAGCAACTGCTTGAGCATGCGCGTCAGAAAAGCATTGACATGCCATTCTCGGCCAACACCGGCTACGTCAACACGATCGAGACGGACCAAGAAGAACGCTCACCTGGCAACTTGGAGATTGAAGGCCGGCTGCGCGCTTACATGCGCTGGAATGCCATGGCCATGGTCGTCAAGGCGAACCGTCTGCACCCCGCTGATGGCGGTGACCTAGGCGGTCATATTGGCTCTTTTGCCTCGCTGGCCAGCATGTTTGGTGCCGGCTTTAACCATTTTTGGCACGCTGAAAGTGAAAACCACGGCGGCGATTGTCTCTACATCCAAGGCCATGTGTCGCCAGGCGTTTATGCGCGGGCTTACCTGGAAGGTCGGCTGACCGAAGAGCAGTTGTTGAACTTCCGTCAAGAAGTTGAAGGCAAGGGTTTGTCGAGCTATCCGCACCCCAAGCTCATGCCTAATTTCTGGCAGTTTCCAACGGTCTCTATGGGCCTTGGTCCACTGATGGCTATTTACCAGGCACGTTTCCTCAAGTACCTGCACGCCCGCGGCATTGCCAACACCGAGAACCGCAAGGTTTGGGTCTTCTGCGGCGACGGCGAAATGGACGAGGTCGAGTCGATGGGCGCGATTGGTTTGGCGGCGCGCGAAAAGCTCGACAACCTGGTCTTCGTCATCAATTGCAACTTGCAGCGTCTTGACGGTCCAGTGCGCGGCAACGGCAAGATCATCCAAGAACTCGAAAGCGAGTTCCGCGGTGCGGGCTGGAACGTGCTCAAGTTGATCTGGGGCAGCAACTGGGACCCGTTGTTGGCGCGTGACAAAGACGGCGCTTTGCGCAAGATCATGATGGACACCGTCGACGGTGACTACCAAGCCCTGAAAGCCAATGACGGCGCCTACGTGCGCAAGCATTTCTTTGGCAAAGATCCGCGGACGCTGGAGATGGTCGCCAACATGAGCGACGATGACATCTGGAATTTGCGCCGTGGCGGCCACGACTCGCAAAAAGTTTATGCTGCTTTCCACTCCGCCGTGAACCACGTCGGTCAGCCGAGCGTGCTGCTGATCAAGACTGTCAAAGGTTTTGGCATGGGCAAAATTGGCGAGGGCAAGAACAACGTGCACCAAACCAAAAAGCTCGCCGACGAAGACATCAAAGCCTTCCGCGACCGCTTCAATATTCCTATCCCTGACAGCCAGTTGGCCGACATTCCGTTTTACAAGCCAGCCGAAGACACGCCAGAAATGCGCTACCTGCACGAGCGCCGCAAAGCCTTGGGCGGTTACTTGCCGCATCGCCGCGTCAAAGCCGATGAGCAGTTCACCGTGCCGTCGCTCGAGACCTTCAAGTCGGTGATTGACCCGACCGCTGAAGGCCGGGAAATCTCGACCACGCAAGCCTATGTGCGCTTCCTCACGCAACTGCTGCGCGACCAAGCTCTTGGTCCGCGCGTGGTGCCGATTTTGGTCGACGAAGCCCGTACTTTTGGTATGGAGGGCTTGTTCCGCCAGATCGGTATTTACAACCCGGATGGTCAGCAGTACACGCCTGTCGACAAAGACCAGGTGATGTATTACAAGGA
>JABMMH010000035.1 GCA_013205645.1 Polaromonas sp.
ATTGATGGAATTCGGCTCGACTGAGCAGATTTTCTTCAAGCCCAAGCGCACCGAGACCGAAGACTACATCACAGGAAGGTTTGGTTAATCATGAGCGAAAAACACATCTCCAGTCAGTTCGACGCCGAACTGAACTCCATCTCCACCAACGTGCTCGAAATGGGCGGGCTGGTTGAAGCCCAGCTGCACCACGCAATTTTTGCACTCGTCAACATGAACTTGGCGGCGGCAGAACAGGTGATTGCCAACGAGGGGCAAATCAACAAGATGGAATTACGGATCGATCACGAGATCATTTCCACCATCGGCCGCCGCCAACCGACGGCGCGGGATCTGCGTTTCTTGATGGCTATTTCGCGCACCACGCAAAACTTGGAACGTGCCGGCGATGAGATCGAACGCATGGCCCGCATGGTCAAGTCCATCATCAAAAGCGGCTCACCGCGCAACCTGCCAACGTCTGAGCTGCGCTTGGCCGCTGACCTGGCAGCAGCCATGCTGCGCAAAACACTCGACTCGTTCGCCCGGCTTGACACCGCTATGGCGGTGACCATCATCAAAGAAGACGACGAAATCGACGACGAGTACAACGGCTTTCTGCGCAAGCTCATCACTTACATGATGGAAGATCCGCGCACCATTTCCCCGAGTCTGGACCTGCTATTTTTGGCCAAATCGATCGAACGCGTCGGTGACCACGCTAAAAACATTGCCGAACAAATCATCTTTATCGTCAAGGGCGAAGACATCCGTCACACCCCATTGGACAAGGTTGAATCGGTCGTCAAATGAGAAAACTACCCCGCGTCTTGGTGGTCGAAGACGAGCCGGCGATTGCCGAGTTGATTGCGGTCAACCTGCGGCACAACGGCTTTTCCCCCATTGTGGTGTTTGACGGTGCAGCGGCTCAGCGGGAAGTCGATGCTGTCCTGCCCGACCTGATTCTGCTGGACTGGATGTTGCCCGGCGAAAGCGGCGCCACACTGGCCCGGCAATGGCGCAAGAGCGACCGGACGAAAACCGTGCCGATCATCATGCTCACTGCCCGCAGTGACGAGACCGACAAGGTGCAAGGCTTGGATGCGGGTGCCGACGACTACATCACCAAGCCGTTCTCGACCCAGGAATTGCTGGCGCGCATACGCGCCCTGCTGCGCCGCCGCAGCCCGGAAATTGTCAAGGACTCCGTGCAGTTGGGAGAGCTGGCGCTGGACGCAGGCACTTACCGCGTCACTTTTCGCGGCAAAGAACTGAAGATCGGTCCAACCGAATTCAAGCTGCTTCACTACCTGATGAAACATGCCGAACGGGTGCACACCCGCAGCACCTTGCTCGACAAGGTCTGGGGCGATCACGTCTTCATTGAAGAGCGCACCGTAGATGTCCACGTCAAGCGTTTGCGTGAGTCCTTGGGCGAAGCCGCCAGCATGATCGAAACCGTGCGCGGTGCCGGTTACCGCCTGACGGTTCAGAGCAGCGCAGGCAACGCAGGACAAGACCAGCCCATTACCGTCACATGACACGACGTCTGATAGAACTGCTGCTGCTCGTCGCATTGGCGTCGGCCTGGGGCTTGACGCATGCATCAGCTGGCTGGGCTGTTGCCGGCGCTTTGCTGGGCGCAGTTCTGTGGAGTTTGTTGGACGGGATCCGTGCTCGTCGCCTGCTGAGATGGCTAGACACGGCAGACACCTCGAAGACACCTGAACTGTCGGGCATGTGGGGAGAACTGTCCGATCGCAGCCGCAAAGTCATTAAGAAGCTAGAAAGAAAAACCCAAAGCAGCAACGCCAGGCTGGATAATTTTTTGGCCGCGATACAAGAATCACCGAATGGCGTGATTCTGCTCGATGGTGCGGGTCGCATCGAATGGGTCAACCTCACCGCCGCCCATCAGCTTGGCTTTGACCCGCAAAAAGACGTGGGCCAATACATCCAGAACTTGGTGCGTTCACCGGCCTTCAAAACCTATCTTTTGGGTGACGATTTCAACGGTGAAATCTTGATCGGTGGCATCGGCGTGCGGCCTTCGCAGCCTTCTAAAATTTTGGTCAAAATTCATCCCTACGGCAAAAAACGCAAACTGATGCTGACGCGGGACGTCACTGCCGTCGAATTGGCCGACACCATGCGCCGCGATTTCGTAGCCAATGTCTCACACGAAATCCGTACGCCCTTGACGGTGCTCAGTGGTTTTGTCGAAACCATGCAGAACATCCCCGTTTCAGCGGCTGAACGCGCCACTTACTTGAACCTCATGAGTCAACAGGCGCAGCGCATGCAGATGCTGGTGAGCGACCTGCTCACACTGTCTCGGCTTGAAGGCAGTCCAGCGCCGGGTCAAGGCGACTGGCTCAACACCAACGAGCTGATGTTGCCGGCGTTGCAGGAAACCCGTGCCCTGTCCACCGTCATCGCGCAACCGCCGCACGAGATCACAGAAGTGACACAAACGGCATTCTGTGTTTCAGGCAACAAGTCAGAACTGCACAGCGCCATGTCGAATCTGCTGAGCAACGCCGTGCGCTACACACCCGGTGGTGGCTCTATCCGTTCCGGCTGGCGCTTGCGAGCCGATGGCGGGGCCGAGTTTTTTGTTGAAGACAGTGGGCCCGGCATTGCAGCTGAACATTTGCCACGCTTGACCGAGCGTTTTTACCGCATTGACCGCAGCCGTTCGCGTGAAACTGGCGGTACCGGTTTGGGCTTAGCGATTGTCAAACACGTCGCACAGCGGCACGGCGGGCAACTCGAAGTGAAGAGTACCGTCGGCAAGGGATCGACCTTTTCGATCGCCCTGCCGCCGTCGCGCGTGCAGCAGATCAGCCCTGCTTGACGAGCGCTTCTAGCTTTTTATGGAAGTGTGCAAGACCTGGTGTTGTGGCCTTGGGCACCTTGGCCAGATCATCGTAGCGGCGCAGTCGAACCGCTTGCTCCGCATAAGGCTGTGCGATAAAAATAGCCAGCTCAGCCTCTGAGTACGCGCCCCCTTGCAACTCGAGACTGCGCTTGGAGGCAGGCGACAAACTGTCCCAGTAAGTCGGCACCGAACCGCACAGGTAACGCTTGGCGTCGACATGCAGACGTATTGGCTCAAGCACTGAATCAGGCAACAAGCCACGCAAAAAAGGAATGGCGATGTACTGGTGCAAGTCATCGCGTTGCTGCGCATCGTCTGAGCGCTCCTCTTTTTTAGCCGCAATGAGATGCCCCAAATCGTGCAACAAGGCGGCCACGACAGTGGCATCGGTTTCACCCGCCTGCTCGGCCAGTTGCGCGCACTGGAGCGCGTGCTCCAGCTGGCTCACCGCCTCGCGACCATACTGGCTGGTCGCTCGGGTTTCAAACAGATGGATGATTTCAGCGCTTGATAAAGTCACAGCCATATCCTTCAAATCAGAATTTTTCGGATGCGGGCAGAGAGCAAATCAATCGCCGTCACCGACACAATGATGATGATCATCACGGCACAGGTTTCAGCGTACTGAAAACCGCGGATGATCTCCCACAGCACCACACCAATACCGCCGGCGCCAACCATGCCCACCACCGAGGCCGAGCGCACATTGCTCTCCAAGCGGTACAGCGTGAAAGAGATCCACAAAGGCATGACCTGCGGAATGACACCGTAAACAATTTCGTGCAGCGCACTCGCCCCGGTTGAGCGTATGCCTTCAACCGGCTGCGGGTCGATCGCTTCAACTGCTTCTGAAAACAGCTTGGCCAGCACACCGGTGGTGTGAATCCAAAGTGCCAGCACGCCAGCAAACGGCCCCAGACCAACTGCGACAACGAACAACATCGCGAAGACCATCTCATTGATCGCCCGCGTGGCGTCCATGAAGCGGCGCGTCGGTTGATAAATCCACCAAGGCACCAAATTGGCGGACGCCATCAAGGCCAATGGCACGGCGGTGACGACAGCTAACGCAGTTCCCCACAACGCTATTTGCAAGGTGATGACCATCTCACCCACATACATGCGCCACTGGCTGAAGTTGGGCGGGAAAAATTCAGCGGCGTAAGTCGCCATGTTGCCGGAGTCACGCACCAAATCGAACGGCCGCATATCGGCGCCCTGCCAAGAGCCGGCCAACGCTATTAAAACGAATGCCCAAAGAAAATACCAAGTCAAGCTGCGCTTGGGTGCAGCTGCCTCGGCCATCACCCTGGGCGAAAGGGTCGCGGTTGAGGCCATCAGTTCAGCGCAGCCAGTTGTTTGTCAATCGCGGCCAGTTGCTCTTTTTTAGAGGCTTCCGAAATGACTGAATCGGATTCGAGTTTGGTGCGCTTGCTGAACAAATCGAGCTGGCGAATGGGCAACAATTGGCGGTTGGAAGATTCCTTGAAACCGGCAAGTTTTGATATCTTCATCAGCACTTCTTTCTCACGGGCGTCCGTTTTTCCGTAGTTGTAGAAGAACTGCTTGAGCTTGGCCTTGGTGGCTTCAGGCATGTCTTTGCGCATCACCAGCGGATCGAGCGCGATCAGCGGTGACGTCCAGACGATTTTGATGCTGTTGAACTTTTCAGGGTAGCGGTTCTGAACCTTCTCCAGGTTTTCGCTGTTGTTGGTGGCGACATCCACCTGCTTGTTGGCGACGGCCAATGCATTTGTCTCGTGGTTGGCGCTGCGACTCACTCTAAAGTGCGTCTTGGCATCAATGTTGTTTTTTGCAAAAACATAGAAACCAGGCACCAAAAAACCAGATGTCGAATTGGGATCACCATTGCCGAAGCTCAGGCTTTTGCCGTTCTTCAGGATGTCGTCCAAGGTGTTGTGCGGACTGTCTTTGTTCACAATCAAATGCGAGTAGTAACCTTGCGAGCCATCGGCATTGACCATCTGGGCGAAGACCTCACCGCTGGCCCGATCCACAGCTTCCATGGCTGACTTGTTACCCAGCCAAGCCAGTTGCACTTTGTTGAAACGCATGCCTTCAATGATGCCGGCGTAGTCTGGCGCGAAGAAAGCCGTGACTTTCATGCCGGTCTGCTTCTCCATGTCTTTGATCAAGGGCTCCCAATCCTGCTTCAGGTTTTGGGTTGACTCCGTCGAGATAATGCCGAAGTTGATGTCCTGAGCATTCGCGCCTGCGGACAGGCCCAGCGCAAAGGTCGCAGCCGTGATGGCCAAAATTTTCTTAATCATCAAATAATCCCTGGTAAAAAAGTCTAAAAATCAAGCGGCTTGAGCCAATCCACCCCGCCACGCAGGCACGGCAGTGGCAGCCGACGGCACCAGCGTTACAGGGGCGGCATGAGGGCGCGCGGAGTCAGCCAAAATCTCATCCACATGCACGCCATACAGCTCGCGCAAAAGTTGGGGTGTCAGCAGCTGCGACGGACCGTCGAAAACCACGCGGCCTTGGTGCAAAGCCACCACCCGTGGGCAGTATTTCAGCGCCATGTCGACCTGGTGCAAGGAGACGATCACCGTGCAGCCGTCCTCGCGGTTGATACGCGCCAAGATTTCCATCACGTTGCGTGAAGACTCCGGGTCGAGTGAGGCAATCGGCTCGTCGGCCAGCACCACCTTGGCGCCCTGAACCAGTGCGCGGGCAATCGCCGCGCGCTGCTGTTGGCCACCCGACAAGGTCGACGCACGCTGGGCGTGGCAATCGGCAATACCAACGCGGGCCAGCGCATCAAGGGCTTGCGCCCGCTCTTGCGCATTGAAAATACGAAACAGACTGCGCCACCAAGGCATACGGTGCAATTGACCGACCAGCACATTGACCAAGACCGGTAGGCGGTCCACCAAATTGAACTGCTGGAACACAAAGCCGACCTCAGAGCGCACCCGACGAATGTCGTGGTGAATGCGGCCGCCCTGCTGAACACGGCGTCCGTCAATCTCGATCAGCGAGTCCGACCGGCCATCGGCCGTGATCAAACCAGACATGTGCCGCAGCAAGGTCGACTTGCCAGAACCAGAGGCACCGATCAGCGCCACCATTTCGCCTTTTTTAACGGAGATATTGATATCACACAGCGCTTGCTTGCTGGCGAAATATTTGTTGAGCTTGTGAATTCGAAGTGCAGTGTCCATCAGGGACTCCTTGTAAGTTGTCTAGACAGCTCAAGTTTCAAGGCTGACCATGACGGTTTCATGAAAGTTAAAAGAAGCTTTGGTGACAAGAGTCC
>JABMMH010000274.1 GCA_013205645.1 Polaromonas sp.
ATTCCGGCCAACCGCAAGGCTTACGGCACGGCGCTGCTGCCGCGTGTGGACCACATGCGCTTCATTCACGACCCAGTGAATCACGCCTATATTCACAACCAAGAACCGGTCTGGCAAGAAGACATTTTGCTGGAGCTTGAGAACCGCATCTTGCCGCTGCACGACGCCAGCAACATCGCCGCCGTCATCGTCGAGCCGGTGGCGGGCAGTGCCGGTTGGTACCTGCCGCCGCAGGGTTACTTGAAGCGACTGCGAGAGATCTGCGACAAGCACGGCATCTTGCTGATTTTTGACGAAGTGATCACCGGCTTTGGCCGCATGGGTGTCAACTTTGGAGCCGACTACTACGGCGTCGTGCCCGACATGCTGAACTTCGCCAAGGGTGTCACCAATGGCGTGATCCCGATGGGCGGCGTGGTCTGCAGCGACCGCATTTTCAACACCATGATGAAGGCCAATGAGGGCGCACCGGAGCACGCCATTGAGTTCTTTCATGGCTACACCTACTCGGGTCATCCGGTGGCCTGTGCAGCGGCGATTGCCACGCTCACGCTGTTCAAGGAAGAGAAGTTGTTTGAACGCGCCGGCCAAATGGGCACAGTGCTGGGCGACGCGATGCACAGCGGCCTGAAGGGCCTGCCAACGGTGATCGGCATTCGCAGCTTGGGGCTGGCGGGTGCGG
The DNA here is from genome assembly GCA_013205645.1 of Polaromonas sp. Taxonomy (GTDB): domain Bacteria; phylum Pseudomonadota; class Gammaproteobacteria; order Burkholderiales; family Burkholderiaceae_C; genus Polaromonas. The sequence goes on from JABMMH010000274.1 coordinate 683, forward strand.
TCGAGATGGCGTCGATTCCGGGTTCACCGGGCAAGCGCGCTTACGACGTTTTCATGACCTGTTTTCACAACGGTGTTTTGGTCCGGCCCGCCGGTGAAAACATCGTGCTGTGCCCGCCGTTCATCGTGGAAAAAGAGCACATCGACCGCATGGTCAACGTGGTGGCTGACGCGATTCGGAAGCACGCTTGATGCGCACCGGCACGCATCGCTGAGGGGGCTCAGCTCCCACAGGGGACCGTTCTGTGCCCTGTGGGATGGTGGGCTGCTTTTTTGATTTATTTCGTAGGAGGCCAGCCTCTGGCCGATCCCTCGCTCAGCGCGGCGGCAGTTGCTTGGCCAGATCAGCGCAGTAGTCTTTGTCGGGTGTAGCCGACGTGAGCCAGACGTCGTCAAAAGATTCGCGTTCACCGCCAGCTACCGCCGCCCCTGACCGCAATCGAATGGCTTTGACGCGCCGCTCTGCCTGAAGGTGCTGTGGCACGCCAAGCTGCTTGTCTGCGTGCACGCTGCCGGTGATCAGCACCACCACTTGCCCGGGCCTAGCCGCCGCCTGCACGGTGTCCGCCATGCGCATGTCTTTGGCGATTTGAATGCGTGTCATGGGTGTGATCTGGCTCTCGGGCAACAGATCGCAATGGCCTCGGCGGATCAGTTGCTGTTGCGCCGCCAGCGCAGCGGCTGGCAGACGTTGGTCAAGTGCTGCGTCGGCCATGTTGCTGCGCATTTCCGCACGCGGCAAGTTGGCCCCCAGCACCGGCACGCCAGCGCGCACGGCGCTCATCACTGCGGGACCATAAGCCGCCCACGGCCAAGCGTCGTTGTTCCAGTTCAGTGCGCTGAGGGTTTGTTCTTCGCTGGCATCGGGGGCCAAGGCTGCAGTGCTGTTGCCGCTGTCAGCCATTTCTAGTGCGACCGCGGCAAGGTCACCATGGACTGCCAGTGCCGCAACGATTTTCTGTTGCAGCGCTTGGTGGTCGGGCGCGTCATGTTGCTCGCCAAGCAGCAACACATCGGCAGGCAACCAAGCGTTGAGTCGGCTTTGCAATTCTGTGGCGCCAAGTCCGTAGGCGCAGCCGGCCAACGACACGCTCAACATGACGACAAACACAGCCAGAAAGCGCCGAATCAATGTGATAAAGGCCGGCAGAAAGAAGAAGGAAGACATGCGTCGATACTAAGGCTTCAGTTGATGTCGTTATCCCTGTTTTGTAGCTGACCCTCACATGCCTCCTTCCGTCTTCGTCCAATTCACCCAACGATTGTTTCAACGCGCCGCAGTGCGCACTTTGCTCACCTTGCTGCTGGCTTGGGCGGCAGCGTTGTTGTGCATCCAGCTGAAGGTTCCTTTGCCGTGGATGATCGGGCCGCTGTTGCTGACCGCCGGTTTGACGATGGCCGGCGGGCCGACTGCCAGTTGGACGCCGCTGCGCAACAGCGGGCAATGGCTGATTGGCGGTGCCTTGGGGCTGTACTTCACGCCGCAGATGGTCAGTTTGGTGGCTGGTTTGTGGTGGGCGATGGCGCTGGGCATCGTCTGGGCGTTGGCGATGGGCTTGGTGTTCGGTGCCTGGCTGCACCGGGTGCATGCGGGGGCTGGGCGTTTTCACATCGCTGGCTTGTCGCGCATCACGACTTATTTTTCTTCGCCGATCGGTGCCGCGTCTGAGATGACGCTGATGGGCGAGCGTCACGGGGCGCAGACCGACCTGATCGCCTCGGCGCACAGCCTGCGGGTGTTGCTGGTGACGTTGATCATTCCCTTTGGTTTTCAGTGGGCGGGTCTGCACGGGATTGACACCAGCTTGCCCGGCCCGCGCGTCGTGGCTTGGCCGGGCTTGGCGCTGTGGCTGCTGCTCACCGGCGCAGGCTGCTGGCTGATGGTCAAGACCAAGCGCACCAACCCCTGGTTTGTCGGCGCGCTGGCGGTGTCGATGCTGCTCACTGCGAATGGCCTGAGTTTGTCGGCGCTGCCGCAGGGCGTGGTCAATGCGGCGCAGTTGGTCATCGGCGTCAGTCTGGGCGTGCGGTTCACACCTGGTTTTGTGCACATGGCGCCGCGATGGATGGGTTCAGTGGCGTTGGCCACCGTGGTCATGATTGCCTTGTCTTGCGGCTTTGCTTGGGGGCTGGCTCGTTTCGTCGATCTGCATTGGGCGACGTTGTTGCTGGGTACTTCACCCGGCGGTGTTGCAGAAATGGCCATTACCGCCAAAGTCTTGCAATTGGGCGTGCCCATCGTCACCGCGTTTCATGTGATGCGGTTAGCGGGCGTGCTGTTGTTGGTCGAGCCGATGTACCGCTGGTGGTACAGAGAGAAGTTGGCGTAGGGCGCTACGCCCTCAATGCACCGACACCGTCGTGTGGGCCAGCTCGGCGTAGCCTGCCAACATGTCTTCGACTTCTTCCTCGGTCGGCGTTTTTTGTTGCCACACGTTCAAGCGCAGCTGAAAGAGTTCGGCCCACGAGCCGTCAAGGTAAACCTCTTTGCCGGAGCGTTTGTCGACAATTTCAAAGCCGTGGCGGGCCAACTGAAGCGGCGCAGGCAACGCACCCGGCGCGCTGGCGTTTTCTTCGTCAGCGTTGGCATGAATTTGGACCACTGCAAAAGTGTCTGAGTCGTAAAGCATTTGCATCGGGAATCTCCTTTTAAGTCAGATGGCGACAACGGCCATAAGTTCAAGACGTCAAGGGGGGCCGCTGCTGGACAATTGTTGGTCAATGTAATCGCCGCCGTGTTGCGTCACCTTCGAACGCACCGGCCAGTAGCCCAAAGAGGGCGCAAACCAAGCCTCGACGCGCTGGTCTTGCTCGCGGCGCGGGTCGCGGGTGAGTTTGATAGCGCTGACCGTGCCGATGGGCAGATCCAAGGTTTCTTCACCTGCCACGGTGAAAGTCCAGGTGTCCACGTCACGCGGGCCGACAGTGTAGATCGGGATTTTGGTGCCCGCTGGAAAACCGTTCGGTTGGCCGGCCAGCAGGCTCGCCAGCTGAAAAAACACACTCACTCGGTCTTGCGCACCGCGTTTCCAGGGTGCCTCAGGGGTGTTGACGCTGAAGCTGATCGTTCCTTTGTCAGCCTTAAAAGTGGCCGTGCGCTGGTCGCGGCCCTTGTCGGCAAAGAGCGTCGGGGCCAAGCCATCTACAGTGATGCTGCCCCGGCTTTCTAGGGCGCGGGAGCCAAGCAGAAAGGCGCTGACGACCATGCTGGCTTCGTAGTGGCTGCCGTCTTGCTGCCAAGTCATGACACCCGAGGCATGGTAATTGAATCCGCTGGCGAGGCCAGTCATCTTGTAGTTGAGCCGCACGGAGCCGGGTATCGTCAAGTTGACCGTGGGCTTGGCGGCTGGCTCTGCAAGCAAGGGCGGCGCGGACTCAGGTTCGACCTCTATGGGCTGCAGTTCGGGCGTTGCCTCAGCCAAGGTCACGGGCGCCATCAAGGGTTCTGCCAGCTCCGGCTCTGCGGCTGGAGGCGGACTGACTTTCGGCTTTTGAAGCAGCACGGGTTTTGGCTGAACTGGCGCAGCGTGGGTCACGTGCGCCACCTGCAGCATCTGAGCGGGCGGCACCTCGATTCGCCGCGTGTTGAACACCAACATTGACGGGTTGAGTGGCGTTATCGCTGGCTCCACGGGCGCATTGCTCGGGATGGCCGCCAGCAGCAGCCAGTGGCTCAGCACGACCAGCAGCGCCAGCAGCCACAAGATGCGGCGTGGCGCGGAACGACCGGCGGGCGGGTTGGCGGGCGGAAAACCGGGGCGGGCAGTCATGTATCACGGAAAGTGGTGAGTAGGCTATTGATCGTAACGCCGGTCTTGGCGGCGCGTGCGGGAGGTCTGCAGATGAGCCTAATCGCGCCGGCAGTATGCCGGCAGCCTCGGGTACGATGCCCGCTGAAAGGACAACCGATGAAATTCGCCACTTACAAAGACGGCTCGCGTGACGGCCAATTGCTGGTGGTCTCGCGGGACCTCGCCACCGCGCACTATGCCACCGGCATTGCCAACACCTTGCAGCAGGTGTTGGACGACTGGAACTTTCTGTCGCCGCAATTGCAAGACCTGTCGGACGCTCTTAACCAAGGCCGGGCCCGCCACCCTTTTCCGTTTGAGGCGGCCCGTTGCATGGCGCCGTTGCCGCGTGCCTACCAGTGGGTCGATGGCTCGGCTTTCATCAATCACGTTGAGCTGGTGCGCCGCGCCCGGGGCGCTGAGGTGCCCGCTACGTTTGGCACCGACCCGCTGATGTACCAAGGCGGTAGCGACGATTTTCTGGGGCCCTGCGACGAGGTGCGTTTGCCCAGCGAAGACTTGGGCATCGACTTTGAAGCCGAGCTTGCCGTGGTCACTGCCGACGTCGCCATGGGCTGCACGCCCGAGCAGGCGCTGGACGGCATCCGGCTGCTGATGCTGGCCAACGACGTGTCTTTGCGCAACGTCATCCCAGGTGAAGTGGCCAAGGGTTTTGGTTTCATTCAGGGCAAGCCGGCCACCGCCTTCAGCCCGGTGGCGGTGACGCCGGACGAGCTGGGTGCGGCCTGGCAAAAAGGCCGTCTGCACCTGACGCTGCAAAGCACTTGGAACGGCCGCAAGGTCGGCATGTGCGACGCTGGCCCGGACATGACCTTTCACTTTGGCCAACTGATTGCGCACCTGTGCCAAACCCGCAACGTGCGCGCCGGCAGCATCATTGGCTCGGGCACGGTCAGCAACCCGGGTGTGACGCACAAAGGCAAGACCGATTGGCCCAAGGGTTACAGCTGCATCGCTGAAAAACGCGCGATTGAAACCCTGCAAGACGGCCAGCCGAAGACCGACTACATGCAATTTGGCGACACCATCCGCATCGAGATGAAGGACAAAGACGGGCGCCAAGTGTTCGGCGCGATTGAGCAAACCATCGCCACGTCTGTCGTCGTCAAGTCGCGTAAATCGTCTCTAGGGACCGAAAGCCCTTGATCTCCATCGGGTTGCCACAGGGGTCGCAGAAAAACATGGTCCATTGCTCGCCTGATTCACCGGCAAAACGGCACTGCGGCTTCATGATGAAGTCGACGTTGGCGGCCTCCAGCCGGGCGGCCATGGCCTGCCAGTCCGGCAGCGCCAGCACCAAACCGAAATGCGGCATCGGCACCATGTGATCGCCGACGTGGCCGGTGCGTGCGGTCTTCAGCGGCTCGCCCAAGTGCAGCGAGAGCTGATGGCCAGCAAAGTCAAAGTCGACCCAAGTGGCGGTTGAGCGGCCTTCGGTGCAGCCGAGCACGCCTGCGTAAAAGCGGCGGGCCACGTCAAGGGCGGTCACATTGAAGGCGAAGTGGAAGAGACTTTTCATGCCCCAGAGCTTAGCAAATGACTGGGAACGGCCGAAAATACGGTTTGTCAGTTGACGGGTGGCTCGGGTATTGCAAAATAGCGAATGCGGAATGGCCCGCTGGCAACTGACCTTGGCACCTTCCTTCAGGAGACTCTATGAGCGACTTTGACAAAAGCAACTTCACCGACTTCGGCAAGCTGGTGCCGGGCTTTGATTTTTTGCAAAACCTGACGCGGCAAGCCACTGCAAGTGCGGGCCAAGGCCAGCCGAAAATGCCGCAGCTCGGCCATTGGATCGCGCCGACCATGAGTGTCGAAGAGTTAGAGAAACGCATCGCTGAACTCAAGGCCGTGCAGTTCTGGCTAGACCAGAACGCCACCGCCCTGAAGGCGACGATTCAGGCCTTGGAAGTGCAAAAAATGACCTTGGCCACGCTGCACGGCATGAACGTGAACATGGCCGAAATGGCCAAAGCCTTCAGCGTCAAGATGCCGGACGTGACCGCAGCGGAGCCTGACGAGGCGCTGGCCCCTGAGCCAGTTGAGCGCCCTGGCGATGCCGCGGCCAGCGCGCCCGGCGGCGTCGATCCGATGCAGTGGTGGGGCGCGCTGACCCAGCAGTTCCAAAGCATCGCCGCCTCGGCCCTGAAAGAAGCGGCTGACCGCCAGCCGCTGGCTGCCAGCCAGGGCATGGCGCCAGAAAAGGCCAAACCAGCAACCAAGACGGCTGCGAAAGCCGCAGTCAAAGCGCCAGTCAAAGCCAAAGCCAAAGCCAAAGCCAGTGCGCCGGCTTCCCGCAAAACCCCCACCCGAACCCGATGAAATTATTCCCTTACGGTCACGCCACCCATCCGCAATGGTCCATGGCTGCCGGGTTGGTGCTGGCGCAATTGCGCGCCCACATGGCCCTGCCCAATTACGCCAGCGCACCCACGTTGGCGCTGCTGTACATCACCGACCACTATGCGCTGCATGCACAAGACATTCTTGACCATTTGAGTGCTGAGTTGCCAGAGGTCACCGACTGGAGCGGCACGGTCGGCGTGGGCATTGCCGCCAACAACGTCGAGTACTTTGACGAACCGGCGCTGTCGGTGATGCTGTGTGACTTACCACCCGACCAGTACCGCGTTTTTTCGGGCGTTTCACCTCTGCCAGCGGCGAGTCGTTTCAAGGCGCACACCGCCTTGGTGCACGCCGACGCCAGCACGCCCGATGTGGCCGAATTGATAGAAGAAATGGCAGCTCGCACCGACAGCGGTTACGTCTTTGGCGGCTTGGCTTCCAGCCGCACGAAGACTGTGCAGTTCGCCCTCAGCGGCAATGGCAACCTCAAAGGCCAAGGCGCCGCCAGCGGTGTTTTCATGGGTGGGCTCAGCGGCGTGGCGTTTGCCCGCGCTATGGGCGGTCCCCAAGACACTGACGCTGGCCGTTTGGGCCTGATGTCGCGCGTCACGCAGGGCTGTCAGCCGGTGTCCAAGAGTTACCAGATTACTGCCTGTGAAGGCAACGTCATCACCGGGCTCAACGACCAACCGGCGCTGGAAGTGATGTTGGGCGACCTCGACATTTCGCTCGACGACCCGAAAGAAGCCATCGACAAAGTGCGCCGCACCTTGGTCGGCCTGAGCCGCGCCGAGCACAGCTTGGCTGACGGCGCGGTCAGACGCGCCGGTCAGTTCGGTGCGGACGTGTTGGTTCGGCATTTGATCGGACTCGACCCGTCGCGCAAAGGCATTGCCATCGCCGATGTGGCCGAGGTCGGCATGACGCTGGCTTTTTGCGAGCGCCATGCAGCGGCTGCGCGGGCCGACTTGATGCGTGTTTGCGCTGAAATACGCGAAGAACTGGAGCCGCAAGAAGTCACTGCTGAAGTGGCTCAGGCGCTGGGTGCCGG
>JABMMH010000275.1 GCA_013205645.1 Polaromonas sp.
CACGCTTGGCTACACCGTGGTCGACGCCAGCACGGCCGTCGCCACACATTTGAACAAGGTGCTGCGCGACAACGCCTCGGACCTGCTCAGCCACGACGAAGTGCAGCAGCTGCTCGACAAACTGGCCGCCAAGTCACCTAAGCTGGTGGAAGACTTGGTGCCGGGAAAACTGTCGCTGGGCGTGGTCACCCGCACCTTGCAAAACGTGCTGGGCGAGTCGGTCTCGATCCGCGACATGCGAACCATCGTCGAAGCGCTGTCGGAAGCCTGCGGCCGCACCCAAGACCCAGATCAGCTGACCTCCATCATTCGCCCCAAACTCGGCCGGATGATTGTGCAAGGCCTGGTCGACGCGCAAAACGGTTTGTCCGTCATCACCCTCGATCCCGGCTTAGAGCAACTGCTGCACAACGTGCTGCAGCAAAGCGGCCCGAGTCAAAACATGGTGTTAGAGCCCGGCTTGGCGGAGCGCCTCTTCAGCGCGCTGCGCGAAGGCGCACGCGCTGTCGAAGAACAAGGTCACCCGGCCGTGCTGGTGGTCTCACCGGCGATCCGGCCTTGGCTGTCAAAAGCGGTTCGTTTCCGGGTCTCAGACATGACCATCCTGTCTTACAGCGAAATTCCTGAGGACCAAATGGTCAAAGTCATTCACACCGTGCACGCCGAATCCAAAAAATAAGCCCTACTGCCATGCAACTCAAGCGAATACTTGCCCGCGATACACGCACCGCCACCGACAAAGCGATTGCGCTTTATGGTTCGGACGTCCTGATCATCTCCAACCATCTGGTCAACGGCCAGACGGAACTGGTGGTCGCTCTCGACCTGCCGGACACGGAATCAGCCAACCCCGGCGGCACGGCGAAGGCGATCTCCTTGCTGGACATTCCGTTGGCTAAAACGGCCCCAGTGACCGCAGTCAAAACCGAAGCCGTCAACTTCCGGGACAGCCTGAAGCAGGCTGAACGACCGGCCAGCGAAGCCAATCCGCAAGACGCCCGGGACTATTTGCGTGGACGCGAAATTGTCGACTTAGTGCGCGACGAATTGGCCTTGATCCGCCGGGAGTTCCGCCTGAACCAACAAACCACCGGCTGGCAGAGCGGCCTGAGCCTGTCGCCCGAGGTCCAACCCTTGGCGCGCGCCTTGGGCGAAGCGGCCATTCCGCAAGAGCTGCGCGCCTTGCTGCTCGACAGCCTGAAAGAGCACGCCACACCGGGCCAAGCCATGCAGGCGCTGAAAGCGCAATTGACGTATTCATTAGACCGCCCCGCCGTCGCCCTGCCCGTCAACGGCGTGCACTTGTTGGCAGGCCCTTCAGGCGCCGGCAAAAGCCTCATGGCGGCGCGTCTGGCGCGCCATGCCGAGGCCTTGCACGGCGCCCACAACGTTGCCATCATCAGTTTCCATGATGCGCGGGCTGGCGCTTGGAGCCAAACCCAAATGCTGGCGTCACAGCTTGGCATTGACAGTTTCAGGGCAGGCGACGCGGCGACCCTGACGTTGCTGCTGAATGAACTGGCAACCCGCAAACTGGTGCTGATAGACACCCCAGGCGTGCAAATGGCCGAGCGTGTGGCCGAGGTCTTGTCCGTTCATGCCGAATGCGGTTGCCACGCCGTGGTCCCGGCTGATGCGTCTAGCGCCACCCTGGCGAAAGTCATCGGCAGCGGCATCGCTTGGCACAGCCTGTTGGTGAGCAAAGTAGATGAAAGCTCACAACCTTGGCCCTTGCTGCACTTTTTGAGCAATAATTTGCTAGGCTTGTCAGGTGCCAGTGACGGCGTCAGCGGCGCTGACCTGATTCAAGACTTTCCGGTTCAAAAACTTGTCGCGCTTGGCCTGTCCCAACTTCAGGCCAGCAGCCCAGCGCCCGCTGAGAAGGCTGCTGCCGGTTTTGTCGAGCGCCGGGCGCTGCGTCAATTTCACCTGAATGTGGTGCCTGCATGAAGCACCTCAAATCGAAAGATCGCATGAGCAAGCCAACTCGTACGCAAGTTATCGGCATCGCCAGCGGCAAAGGCGGTGTCGGTAAAACCATCGTCTCCGTGAATCTGGCGGTCGCCCTGCAGCTCATGGGAAAGCGCGTCATGCTGCTAGATGCCGACCTCGGTATGGCGAACGCGCAGATTGCACTCGGCACCCGCTGCACTTACAACCTCAGTCACTTTTTGAGTGGCGAGAAAACCCTGCAAGAAATCATCGTCACCACCCGCTCGGGCATTCGGCTGGTGCCGGGCGCCTCAGGCATGCAAGACATGGCCGCCTTGAGCCAGTTGCAGGCGGCCAGCATTGTGCAGGCCTTCAGCGCGCTGGACGAAGACATCGACTATTTGATCGTTGACATGGCTGCCGGTATTTCACCGTCGGTACTGGCCTTCATGGCGGCCTGTCCAAGGCGTTTCATCGTCGTGCGCGACGACCCGTCGTCGATCGCCGACGCCTACGGCACCATCAAGGTTTTGATTCAGGAATTTGGTCTGAATGAAATCTATCTGGTGCTGAACGGCATGAACAGCCAAAAAGAAGGGCAAGTGCTGTTTGAACGCATGAATCAAGTTTGTGCGCGTTTTCTGAACCAAAGCGTGCAGTACTTGGCCACCATTGAGAATGACGTGAACATTCTTTTGTCCTTGAAAAAGTACCAGTCGGTGCTTGAGTTTGCCCCCGACAGCACCGGTGCCCGTGACTTTCGCCGCTTGGCAGACGCCACCGAAAAGCTGCCGCCTATCGAAGAAGCCTCGGGCGGACTGGAATTTTTTGTTGAGAGGCTGGTCCAGCGGACCTGAAAAAATGGCCCCTCCTATTCGTCTGTACGAGGAAGCTCAGAACAACCACGAAGCCTTGGTGCTCGCGCACATGGGCATGGTCAAGCGCGTGGCGCTGCACCTGAAGGTGCGGATCCCGCCTTTCATGGAGCTCGACGAGCTGATTCAGGTCGGCATGATTGGCCTGCTGGAAGCGGCGCGCGCGTTCAACCCGACCAAAGGCATTGAGTTTGAAGGCTTTGCCCACAGCCGGGTGCGTGGCGCTATTTTGGATGAGGTGCGGCGGCTGTCGTTTTTGCCGCGCTCTGCGGTGGCTTTCAACAAATCGCACAGCCGAGCCACCGACGCCCTCGCCTCTGAGCTGGGCCGGATACCCACCCAGACAGAGTTAGCTGAACACGTGGGCAAAGACCTAGAGGCATTCCAAAAAGAACGCGGCCAAGCCAAGCGCTTTGAGACCTATTCGATGGAGGTGATGAACGACGAAGTCATGAACATCGCCGATGACAGCTCCCAGCAGCCTGACGCCATCGTTGAACACGCCCAGTTCATGGGGGCGGTGGCCGGCGCGATTGGCGAGTTAGCCGAGCGCGACCAGTTGCTGATGAACCTGTACTACGTCGAAGAACTCAACCTGAAAGAAATTGGCGAAGTGCTGGGGGTGACTGAGTCCCGCGTCAGCCAGCTCTTGAGCGCGGTTGTCAAAAAAATCCGCGTTACTTTACAAGTGGCCGAGCCGCTGCCGAGCAAGGCGCGTAGCCGAGGCTGAATGATGGCCTCTTAAATGCAGTTTGCCCTCAAGTTTTTCACCCGCCTTCCGATACTTACTGTGTCCACAGTCAGTTAATCAGGAGCAATCGACATGCGAGTTCATTTCAAGGCCATGGAAAGTTATGGCGCCGGTAACGCTGCCAGCCAAGCCGTTGTGGCCAACAAGGTCGAACTGATCCAGATGCTGTTTGACGGCCTGATCGAAAGCATGATGGCTGCCCGCGGTCACATTCAGCATGGCGCCATTGCCGAAAAAGGCAAAAGCTTGGCCCGCGCCAACCGTATTTTGTTTGGCCTGCAAGGCGCGCTTGATTTTGAAAAAGGCGGCGATTTGGCCAACAACCTGAACGAGCTTTACAGCTACATCACCCGCCGTTTGCTGCACATCAACATCCACAACGATCTGGACGCCCTGAACGAAGTCCACGGTCTGATGAATGAAATTCGACAAGCATGGCGCGATGTGCCGTCTTTGCTGCCAGCGCGAACCAACACCACCGCGCATTGAGCTCAACTTGCATGGAGAAAGTCAATGATTAGCGCTATCGGTATCGTGGCTTTGTTTATCTGCGTCTTTGGTGGTTACGTCATTGCGGGTGGCAGCATGGCACCCATCCTCAAGGCAGCGCCGGTTGAAACCTTCATCATTGCCGGTGCCGCCTTTTCCGCCATGGTCGTGGGCAACAGTCCGGCCGTGGTCAAAAAGACGTTGGCTGGTTTTGGCAAAGTCTTCAAGGGACCCAAGTACAAAAAAGACGACTACCTCAGCACCATTTTCGTGGTCTCCAAGATCATGAAGACACTCAAAAGTGAAGGTGCGGTGGCCCTCGAGGCACACATCGAAAATCCGGAGGCCAGCGCGATTTTTGGTGAATACCCAGCGCTTCTCAAAGACCACGACTTGCTGCACCTAATCACCGACACGATTCGATTGCTGGTGGTTTCCTCCAGCAACCTGAGCGCTTACGCCGTCGAAGAAGTGATGGAGCAATCTATCAAGACCCATCACCACGGCGCCATGAAACCTGCTGAAGTCCTTGCCTCGATGGCTGGCGCGCTGCCAGCGTTGGGCATTGTGGCTTGCGTGTTGGGCGTGGTTAAAACCATGGGTGCGATCGACCAACCCCCAGCGATTCTGGGCGCCTTGATTGGTGGCGCGCTGGTCGGCACGTTCTTGGGCGTGTTCTTCGCCTACGGTTTGGTCGAACCCATGGCCGGCCGCCTGAAGCAGATCATTGAAGACGAAGCCGAGATCTACAAAGTCGTCAAACAAATCATCATTGGCACCATGCACGGTCACCCGATGCCGCTCATCATCGAAGCGGCGCGCGTGGGCATCAGCCACCATAACCAGCCCAGCTTTGCTGAGGTCTTTGACGGCTTGCGCGGCAAATAAACATGGCTGAAGCGGCTGTCGCCACCCCACCAGACACAGCCCAGCCTGAGGCGACGGTTGAGGCCTCTGTGGCTGTAGCGCCAACCGCTGCTGTAACGCCTGCAGCCGACGCCGTCCCGGCGCCGTTGGCACCGGTGATCGTCATCAAAAAAATCATTGACGATGGCCATGCCGGCGCCCACGGTGGCGCCTGGAAAATTGCGTTGGCCGACATGATGACCGCCATGATGGCCTTCTTCTTGTTGATGTGGTTGTTGGGTGCGTCCAATGCCGATCAACGCAAAAGCATTGCAGATTATTTCA
>JABMMH010000276.1 GCA_013205645.1 Polaromonas sp.
GTCACACACCACACGCCGATGACAAGTGGGGCGACGAAGAGAATTGCCAGTATCTTGAGCCAGTGCTTGGCTTTGTTGCTCATAACGCTTCCTTGGTGGGCTGCACCACCTGGGTGATGGCTGCATCCAGTATGTTTCGGGCGCTGCCTTGATGGCCCTTGGGTGCAAACATCACCCACATGTTCATCGTTTTGTCTAGACTGCCCCGAAAGTCGAGGTTCTCTCGCGTGAAGATGTTCTGGTCGAGCCAGTCCAGCCGCTCTTTGTCCTTCCTTAGCGCTGCAATCTCCCCTGCCTGCTTAGCTGCCAGCGCATAGCCCTCAGCTTTGCCTTGCTTGTAGTCGGCCAGTTCAGCCTTTAGCGCCGCAATCTCGGCATCTTGATCTAGCTGGGCAGGCTGGGGTGCTGCGGCCTTTATTTCTGAGTACAGGGTGACACCATCACAAGCCCAGCCACAGTCGTCTTTCATACTTTTGAGGTATGCAACGCTGCAATTTGCGCACTGCGGGTAATGCTTTTTGTACGGGCCTTTGCTCAGAATAATTGGCATTGACACAGGCTCTTGCACAGCTTGCTGCTGCGCCCGACCTGCATTAAAAATGACACGCACCATATCGTTGAACGTGCCGTTGTAGCGCCGGAACTCATCGCACTGCTCGTCGGTCAATTCAATTGTTTTCTCGGTGGTCATAGGAATCCTTTATTTAACATAATGATTGTTGTAGAAAGCCGAAGCAAAAGTTATCCACAGTTCGGCCCTGTGGACAGCTTATACAGTGGCCGCACCCATGCGGCTGGTTGTGGATAAAGTAGCCGCACCCATGCGGCCACTTAGGTCCAAAGTGGCCGCACCCATGCGGCTCGTAATAAGAAGAGATTAAAGAGAAAGACTGGATAACTTCACTCAACCTGCGTGCTTAAAAAACAGGCAGCTAAAGAAAGTCAAACATCTGGTTTATCAGGGGGGACGGAACCGTAGAAGTTCTGGTTTGCTGTGCTGTTGTCGCCCATGGCGTTGTTCTGCACGTTCACGGTCAGGTTGATCGTGATGCCTTTGTCCGTCGGTAGGTTGCCAGTCGCCGCGAGTCGCTGAAGTTCGGCAACAAAATTCGTGAACTGAAGCGGCACGTACTTTCGCTCTGCCGTGGCCCATGGCTCCCCTTTGTCATCTGCCATCGAGATCTTTTCGGTCACGGAGTAGCTGCTGCCTCTCCCCCGCTGCTTGTCTGCGTTGACCAGACCGGCTTCCACGAGCTTTTTGAGTGCGCGCTGTACCGTGTCCATGCTGACCCCAACAAGTTCGGCTAGACGGGCGTTTGAAGGGAATGCTTGGCCTGTTTCCAGCCCAGTGTGGCTCTTGACTGCGCAGTACACAGCCCAGGCGGTGACGCCGACCCGGGCGATCTCGCCGGACTGCACTTGTTCGCGCACGATGTGGAACCACTGGTGCTTCACGGATTTCTGCTCCCACGGTACCCCATTCTCGATGTCTTTGGCGCGGTCATCGCTCATGGTTGCTTGCCTTTGATGTATTCGGTCATTGCTTTGATGATCATGTCGGTCACAGTCTCGTCAACCTGAACCCCGAAAGCTTTCCACCGCCTGCGCACGCTGGCCGGCACCAGGATGTTGACGCGCACCATGTCTTCCTGCTGCACCGGCACGTCTCCCCTCACCTGCTCCAGCGGTTTTGTGATTAAAGCCATCTTGCCACCTCCAGCTCGGCCACGACTTTGTCGATGTCAGTCTTGGCGTCCGCGTTGATGGTGTCGTACACGCTGACGCCGTCGGTCAGCGCCTGCGCAAACGCTGTGCGGTCGCTAATGGTGGCAGTGAGCTGCTCCAGGGCGTATCGGTTCCACTCCCCTTCCTTGACCAGCTTGGTCAGCTTGGTGTTTGGCTTAGACCTGTTGACCAGGAACGCGGCATCAACCTTGCCGCCCAAGTCTTGCTTGGCTTTGATCATCTTGACTGTGGGCGCGCACGCCCAGATGTCAGCCCCTGACGGCTGAATCACGACCAGCACAGTATGGGCAATGCGGATCACAGCGGCGGCCATGTCAGCAGCTTTGGCCGGCGTGTCAACAATGACGTAGTCGGCGTCAAGCGTTGCAATAGCGCTGAGCATCTGCGGACGGTCTAGCGCAATGACCACCGGCAGCTTGGCTTCGGGTGGCTTGGCGGCAAACCAGTCACGCGCTGTGCCTTGCGGGTCAGCGTCTACCAGCACAACTTTAAAGCCTCTGCGAAGCAAATGAGTGGCAAAGTTAGACGCACAAGTAGTTTTGCCTGAACCGCCCTTCTCGTTCATGAACGCAACTATTTTCATATGAGCCTTGAAGTATTTGAGCCGCGAAGTATCGGCGTATTTGAGCCGATGGGCAAATACTTTTATGCTTCTATGGGCGTTGGCTCATGTGATTCAATGAGCTTAGGAGTACGTGCAAAGAAAACAATCTGTGCTTTCTTTGCGCCGCTGCCGTGCGCCCGAAAGCCAATGATCGACTTGTGCATGGGCACGGCGCAGATCTCGCAGTTCGCGCACATCATGTCGTCGCGCACGTTGGCCGGGCACTCGGCCACGTGCCGGCCTTCGGGCGTGCGCTCGGGCGACCACTCGATGGGCAGCACAGTAGCCACGGGCGCAATGCCGAGCGCAGCAAGCTGGTCGGCGTGCGCCAGGTTGTTGGCTGACAGGTTGATGATAAAGCCGCGCTCGTTGGCGTAGCGGATCGCCATGGCGTTGTGCGCAATGAACGGGTCGTAGTGGGTGTAGCCAAAGCCCCGGCGGCCGGTGTTGGCTTCAACCAGCTGGGCCAAAGCGGCAAAGTCAATCAGCGTGCCGTCGCCCGGCAGGTCGCCGGCTTGCGCCCAGCGCCAGAGCTGGCGCTTGGGCAAGGCCTTGATCTTGACGCACAGCTCGTCAAGCGTGCCGCCGCGCGTGCCAGCGCTGACCGCGCGCCAGTGCATCGCCAGCGGGCCGTACTCTGGGTAGCAGCCTTTTTTCTTGAGCGGGCAGATGACCGGGCAGCTGTTGTCAGAGATGGTGGTCACCGGGATTGGCCCGGTTTTTGTGTTGGTGCTGACCCGGGTCATGTGGTACGTGTGCATAAAGTCCAGGCGTAAAAAAGCCCGCACAAGGCGGGCTTGAAGTTGAGGAAAGAATAATTCAGCGTTTATGCGGTCTCCCGCACACTCGTCAGCTTGCCGTCCACGATCGCCGCATTGACGGGCTCGTCAGACTCGGCAACGCGGAAGTCAACCACGAGCATCCAGCGGTCGGCCAAGTCGCTGGCGCTGTGCCAGGCCTCGGCGTACGTGGCAAACACGAGCGCGTTGGCGTAAAACTTCGGGTCGGCCCCCGTGCGAACTTCGGGCTTGTAAGACAGGCTCATGATCAACTCCTTTGAATGTTATTTACACGTGGTTGCTCTTGTTCTGCAATACGTAAATGACGTACAGCGTCTCAGGCAAGAGTGCCAAGTTGCTTGCGCGGCATCGGTGCCCAGCCAGTCCAGAAACTGTCGCCTCGGACGTAGTTGCCGTAGCTGGCCACGCCGCCCAGGCCAAGCAGCTGGACCTTGACGCCAAGCGGGCACGTCTCGATCGGCTGCCAGTAATAGTGCAGGTCGACGGCAACAAGGCCGTCGGCGCTCAGTTTGTAAGTCATGCGCGTTCTTTGTAAGTGGTGTAGCGCAGCGCGGTCGCTTCGGTGTCAATGCGCGACCAGACCACTTCTTGCTGCGCCTCATCCATAAACAACCAGGCACACACTTCTTCAAACGTGCGGCCACAGCCCTTGCACACGTCATCACCCTGGCTGGTCGAGCAGATGGCAATGCACGGGGATGACGGGCGGCTCATGCAGCCTGCAGCGCAGGGTGACGCGCCGTGCCCGGGATAAAACCATCAACAAAGACGGTCTCGCATGTGATGACCTTGGCCTCGCAAGCGACGCAGCGCCGAGTGCGAAAGATCATCTGCTTGGTGCTGCGCGTCTCGAAGACGCGCAGGTCGTCGCCCTGGCAGTGCGGGCATTGCAGTTTCACAACCAGTGCTCCTTGATGGCGGCCACAGTGACGGGTACCAGAGGCTCAATCAGGTCCAGCATGGCCTGGGCATAGACGCGTATCTCATATTGCGCATGCTCATGTGATCGCAATTTGCAAAACTTAGCCAAGTTGTGCAGGTCCACCGTGGCAAACATGTGGCTGAAAGTGTTGAGCGGCAAAATGCCTCGGGCCAGTTCGCGGGGCATGCCCCGTTCCAACATCGCGTGATATAGCCTGAACGAGTCGTGGCAGTGCCCCGCAATCTGCTCCTGAAGCATGACAGCATCGGGGTGCTCCACGTCCGTCCGCATTTGCTTGTTGGACAGCGACTGTGTGGTGATCTGCGAGACCTCCGGGATGTAAAACTCCTCGGGCAGCGCAGTGTAGCGAGCCGACACTTCGTTGAACGACCAAGTGCGATGCCGGTGCCACTGGCGCAGCACGAAAATGGGCGCTTTGATGTCGAACGTGAACTGCACCGCTTCAAGCGGCGACGTGTGACCGTTCTTCACCAAGTAATTGATCAGCTTGGCATCCTTGCCCTCGTCTTCGCCCGCACGCCAGGCGGCGTCGTATGAAACTCTCGCTGACCTAACAATAGACAGGTCACTGCCCATGTGCTCGACCAAACGGACGTGGCCGTGATTGAGCACCTTGATCATGCGACCAAGCCGTTCAAGTAACCCAGCAAACCGGCTTTGTCGGTCGGCACGTCGACCTCAACGGATTCGATGTTCTTGCGCGTGGCGCCGCGCTCGATGAGCAACTTGCGCGCGCTGGCGGCTTCGCTTTGCGAGCCAACAAACACAGTGCTGGGCAAGTGGGCGTTGCTGTCGTCAAAATTTGAAGCAGCAGTGGAGATTTTGTAGAGGCGCATGGTTTACTTTCTTGGGGGTTAAGAGAATTCTTCGGCGGTTTCGGCCAGGTAATGGTTCCGTCCGCGACGCAATTCGTTGTCAAAGCACTGCTCGTTGCGGTCGCACCAGTGCATAAGATTGGCCAGCAGATCGGAAAGCGCGTCTTCTCGGTCGACTCTGGTGTCGGCCTCAAACTTTTCGATGGCGTTTCCGGCCCAGTCGCTGCGCGTGCCGTTCATGCCGTCAAGATCGGGCGGCTTGCCGCCCAAGCGCCTGGCAATCTGGTTGTTCAATTCGCTCATAAAGGGCTCCTTGGTTATTGGGCAAAAAATTCAGCACCAAGCTTTTCGAGCTCGGCTTTAAAAGCATCGCGGCTGGGCCACTGGTCGCCAGGAAGCTTGGCCATCCAGGTGCCAAGCTCTGAGGTGACCTCGTACTCGAAGACACCGGGGAAGTCCTGTACGCCGACCATCTTGTTGATGTAGTCGGCCACGTCTACGGCGTAATCGGCAAGATCGCTCACCATGCCAAGATGGCCGCCGTCTGCAGTCATCAAGTGGCCGGGCGTAGCCGGATTCAAGCGCGTGGCGACCTGATGCGCAGCAAGCACTGGCTCAATGCCCTCGACCAGGTAGACAAGCTGGATTGCCGCTTCGTTGGGGTTGGCCATTATCTTCCTTAGATGTTAGATGTCGAGTGCGCTTCGAGCGCCCAGGTACACGGGATGGCGAGGCGCGTCTTTTACGCCTACGGGGAAGAACTTGTATTTCACAATCGGCATGTCGACCACGGTGCCGGCATCGCGGCTCTGGAAGAAATCCCACCACTCGCTGCGCTGCTCGGCAGTAAACCCAGTGCCAATGTTGAACTCGACCTTGCTGTGGATGTCGCGCACAATGAGCGCGCCCATCGTGCCCTTGCCAACCTTGCCAGCCTTGGCTGAGCTGCGCTTGGTGCGGCCCAGCTCGTTGGTCTGCGCTTCGTTGCCGTTGAACTGCTCTTCTTCAAAGCCGAGCACACGTGCTTCGCTGTCTTCAAAGCGCTTAACCTTGAGCAGGTAGCCTTCGTTGACCGTGCTGCGGCCATACTTGTACGGCGCGTCGGGGCTGCGCAAGATGACGCCTTCGTAGCCCAGCTCGACGCACTGCTTTTCGTATGCAAGCAGCTCGGCTTCGTTTTCGATTGCCGTCTGGCGCAGCAGCACAAAGTTGCTTGGGAAGTCCAGCCCCTTGAGCTGCTCAAACCGAAATTCAAACGTTGTGTCGGCCATGTCGTGCAGGTCAAACACGTAGTAGGTGAACGCCGGCTGGCCGCTCACGCGCATGACGCTGGACACGGTGTTGGTGTACACCGCCTTGTCGGTCGCGCTGCCAATAATCAGCTCGCCATCAAATCCGTTAAACAGCGGGTCTGACAAGATGCTTGAGATGTGCAGGTTTGGAATGGCCTTGAGCGAGCGGGTCAGCGCCTTGCCGTCGACAACCGAGCAGCGAATGCCGTCAAGCTTGGGCGACGCATAGACTGGGTAAACCAGCTTGGCAAAGTCTGCGGCCACGGCCAGCGTGGGCTTGAACGCGCTCATGGCTGCTCCTTGTAAAGCTCTGTTTCCTGGTCGCGCAAGTCGTCGTTTTTTCGCTCGGCAAGCTCTTGAGCAATAGCCTCGGCTTCGTCGCGCGTCAGGTCGTCGTTGGCCATGCGGCGGCGGATGTTGAACTCGGTCATTTTTTTCCTTGGGTGGGTGAATGGCTGGCCATGACCAGCCGCAAAGCCTTGACGGCCAGTGCATTTCCGCTGCGCGCCAGGCCCACGACAAACGCGCCGGCGTGAGCAGCCGAAGTTAGAGGTTCGATTCCAGGCCGGGCCGGAAGCACCGCGACGGACCAGCGCCCCAGGCGCAGGTCGTAAACGTGGTGCAGCGCCCAGCCCAGCGCAGCGGCCTCAGCTGCCTCGTGGGCATTGAGCAGCTCGAAGCTCATTGCGGCGGCTTGAACTTTTGGCGAATGATGATGATCAAGTGCTCGGTCTCGAGCGTCATGTCCTGGCCGTCTTCGGTGATGAGCAGCGTCGGGCGGTCGGCAAGCACCTTGGGAGTGTAGTCGCTGCCGTAGAGCGACGGCCCCTTGTGTCCCTTCCACTCGTAGATCCAGCGCGAACGGCTGTTCCCTTCACGCGGAGCAGGCAAGCGGGTGAGCAAGCCTTTTCGCCACATGTTGCCTAAGTAGTCAGAGACTCGGTTGGCCGACGCGGCGCTGTCGCGCACGCTTGGCAGCTCGTAAAGCTGGTGGCAATCCATAGGGCCAGAAGCCGCCTTAAAGGCGGCTTCGAGTGCAGGGAACAATCCCGTTTCGCTGGTGCGCATGTTTTGATTCTCGTATGTATTATTTAGATTTGCTGATTCTACTTAGACGACTCACAAAAATGTCATATTTAAAATCCTATTGCGTAATTTTCTGAATCATGCAAGCGAGTGCAGAACGCGAAAGCAAGCGCTCTCGAAACTCTGCAGCATTCAGTGCGGCGTCCCAGACGGTACCCGGAAACCACACTCCTCCGTCCTTTGTTCCTACGATCACCCCAACGCTGCGCCCTTCGGCATGCCGGGCGCGCAGCCACCCCTGCTGAAGCGGTGACAGCGAGGGCGTCTTGCCGCTGCGCACGTCAACCACTGTGCTGTCACGTTTGGGGATTGTTAGAAACTTGTACTCGACCCAAAGGTCTTTCTTAGAACCGCTGTACCAGACGTCGGCGATGCCGCCATTAAACTGGTTGTGGTTCTTCATCCGGTACAGCCCCGCCGGCAGGTGCCGGTGGACAGACGCGATGAACGTGTTCTCAGGCGTGGCCATTAACTCGCGGGTTTGAGCGCCTTGCGCAGCACGGCTTCGATCTGGCAGGCCGGACAATCGCAGCTTTTTTTGGCAGCCTGCGGCGGTTGCTTTTCGAGCATTTCTTTGACCACCGCCTGCTCAGCGCCAATCAAACGCTTTTCAACCAGGCGCGTGTAGCCAATGATGTCGGTCCATGAGTCGACGTAGTTTGGGTCGCCGTTAAGAATGCGGCCGATTTTGTGGGCGACCATCTCAAGCGCCTCGCGCATGTCGTTGTTGAGCAAAGTCCAGTTGCACCCCAGACTCATGGCGTTTTTGATGTTTTGCGTGATGTCGGCATGGTCGACAAACTCGCCGTAGCGGTTGCCGCGTTCAGCCAAAGTGGCGTCGATGTTGCTCATGCGTTGGCTTTCGGTTTGATTTGAAACACGTGGTTGTTGCCAAACAATTTGGCTTGGATGGCTTGGACAGTTTTGGCTTGGTGCAGCGCGTCAATCAGCGCGTTGTGCTTGACGCCGTCAAACGTCACTTTGACGTTCTTGGCACCGGGCAGCTTTTTGTACGTTCTAAAACAATTGGCATTCCAGAACTTCCACGGGATTTCAATGCCGTGCTGCGTGAACGCGTGCGCCAGCATGGGCAAGTCAAAATCCCCTCCATTGCTCCAGACTTGGTAGTCGGGGTCGCCAATCCAGTCACTGAGTTCGACAAGCGCAGGGCGCAGGTGCGTCTTGGTCTCGTTGAACACGCCTTGCGCTTCAGCCGACTGGCCCATCCACCAGATCAGCGTGTCTTCTTGCACACGGCGATTGGTTTCCAGATTGCTCTCAATCGAAATAGACGCGTAAAAGCCGTCGTCGTCAATAACGTCGCTGTCCAGGTCAAATTTGACCGCGCCAATGCTCAGAATAACTGCGTCGGCAACCGTGCCAAGAGTCTCCAAATCAACCATGATGTGCTTCATATTTCTTTCGTGTTTTCTGGAAAGCCCACCGGGATATGCCCGGCGGGACTGACTTAGAC
>JABMMH010000036.1 GCA_013205645.1 Polaromonas sp.
ACTTCGTCGCCTTTGCGAATTTTGTTCATGGCGGGTCCTTAAAGAACTTCAGGAGCCAAAGACACGATCTTCATGAACTTTTCAGTGCGCAACTCGCGCGTCACTGGTCCGAAGATGCGGGTGCCGATAGGCTCGAGTTTGGCGTTGAGCAAAACTGCTGCATTGCCGTCAAATTTAACAAGGGAGCCGTCGCCGCGACGAATGCCTTTGGCAGTGCGGACAACAACAGCGCTGTAAACCTCACCTTTTTTGACACGGCCACGTGGGGCTGCTTCTTTGATGGTCACTTTAATGACATCACCAACGCTGGCGTAACGGCGCTTAGAGCCGCCCAGCACTTTGATGCACATCACGGATTTAGCACCCGTGTTGTCAGCAACGTCGAGTTTGGATTGCGTTTGAATCATTTAAATTAGTCCCAACTTGCACCAGTTGATCAGTCGCTCAAAGTGACGCATGCGCCATTCAAACAATCAATCAGCCAGTCAGTCTTGGGCCCGTCGTCCACAGCGCGAACCACTCGCACTGCTTCCGTTAGGCAGAAGTCTCCGCTTTCAAGAGCGAAGCCCGCTATTATGACTGCATAAAACCCGTGCGTCAACTCAACTCCTGCAAAAAACTTCACTGCAAATGAAAAATTAGTTGTTCGCGACCTGCAAATCTTCGGTCATACGGCTTTTTCCCCGCCCTCCCGGGTCGACTTGTGGCTCTTTAGCGACAAATTTTGCCTTCACTGCAGGTGCTCTGCTTTTTCGCTGCGCCCACTGCACCATTTGCACCGCTTGCACCGCTTGCACCGCTTGCACCGCTTGCACGCCGCAATCTTTTCTTTTGTCAGTTCGGCAGTGTCCTGTAAGCCTGGCACAGCGTGATGAATGCGCTTAACTGCGGGTCTATGCCGGTTTCTGCCTGCAGCAGTTCCGCCACATCCGCCGCCAAGGACTCCGCCAGTAGCGCGTCTAGAAACAACACACGCGACCGCCGCGCCAGCATGTCTTCTACTGTGCGCGCATATTCATAGCGGGCCGCAAAGCGCACCATCGCTTCAGACAAACCGGGGCACAGCCAACGCTCATGACCCGGCAAGGCCTGCACCTCAGCCGCCTCCCCGCCGTAGCTGTGCAGTCCGGCGGCCTCACTCATTTTGTGTTGCGATGCAGCCGCACCCACCAGTGGCAGCGCCGCCGTCACTGACTCACCGCGCTTGGACAACAACTCAGCTTCAGCGCAATGATGCAAGACATCTTCCGCCATCGCCCGGTAGGTGGTCCATTTACCACCCGTGACAGTGACCAAACCGCTTGGGCTGACCAGCACCGTGTGTTCACGCGACAAACCCTTGGTGCTGTGCCCTTCGTTCTCTGGCGGCTTGACCAACGGCCGTAAGCCCACCCAGACACTCAGCACATCCGCGGCGAGAGGCGCTCGCGTCAGGTAGCGCGCCGATTCACGCAAAATAAAGTCCACCTCTTCCGGAAAAGCCATTGGCTCCCGGGCCAGATCGTCGCGCGGTGTGTCGGTGGTGCCCAAAATAACTTTACCCAGCCAAGGCACCGCAAAGAGCACTCGGCCATCTTGGGTTTTGGGCACCAACAAGGCGTGGTCGGAGGGCCAAAAGGAACGATCGACCACCAAGTGCACGCCTTGGCTGGGCGCCACCATCGGCGTCACGCTTTGCCCGGCGGCGGCACCGTCCAGCGTGCGCAACTGGTCAACCCAGACGCCTGCCGCATTGACGATGCAGTCGGCCCGCACTTCAAAAGTCTGGCCGGTTTCTTCATCGCGGGCATGCACGCCGGCCAATTGACCGGCTTCGTGGATGAACCCCGTGACCGGGCAGTAATTGACCAGCAGCGCACCCTGTTGCGCGGCAGTTCGCGCCAGCGCCAACGCCAACCGCGCATCGTCAAACTGGCCGTCCCAGTACTTGACACCGCCCTTGAGCCCCTGCGGCTGCACTGTCGGCAGGCATTGCAACGTCTCATTGCGGCTTAAAAATTCGGTCTTGCCAAGCCCCGCAGCACCGGCCAGCAAGTCGTACAACTTCAGGCCCACGCCATAAAAAGGCGCTTCCCAGTATTTATAGGACGGCATGACGAAAGCCAAAGGCTGCGCCAAGTGGGGCGCGTTTTTCAGCAGCACCGAGCGCTCATGCAGCGCTTCACGCACCAACGCCAAGTTGCCCTGCGCCAAGTAGCGCACGCCGCCATGCACCAGCTTGGTCGCACGCGACGAAGTGCCTTTGGCGAAGTCATGCGACTCCAGCAACACCACTGAATGCCCGCGCGACGCTGCCTCCAGCGCCACGCCCAGACCGGTCGCGCCGCCGCCAATCACCGCAAGGTCATAACGCCGCGGCTCGGCCAGACGCGCCAGCAAGTCTGTGCGGTGCGTCAACAAGGGCTTTGTTTCGAAGGCCATAAATCAAAAATCCCGGCATGTCGACTGCTCGAACAGGGCTTGTGACCCTTTCCGTATCAATCATTAAGAAAAAAAGCCGTGTGTGAATTCACACACACGGCAACTTAGCAAGGCAGCGTCAACAACGCACCCTGTTTAACGCACCTTGCCGGCTTTCCACGCGTTCAGCAGTGTTTCGTAAGCGATGGTTTCGCCTTTTGGCTTTTCATTGGCCAGCTTGTTCCACGGCGCAGCCTTGTCGCTCAGGTATTTTTTGGGATCACCCTTGGGGTTCAGCTTAGGCGCGCAATGTGTCATACCGGCGCGCTCAAGACGAGCCATCACTTGATCCATCTCTTCGGCCAAGTTGTCCATGGCTTGCTGAGGGGTCTTTTCACCCGACACCGCTACCGACACGTTTTGCCACCACAACTGCGCCAAGCGAGGGTAATCAGGAACGTTGGTGCCGGTTGGCGTCCAAGCCACACGCGCAGGACTGCGGTAAAACTCAACCAGTCCACCCAATTTGGGTGCCATGGCCGTCATCGCCTTGGACTGAATGTCGGACTCCCGAATAGGCGTTAAGCCGACGATGGTTTTCTTCAGCGAGGTCGTCTTGGCAGTGACAAATTGCGCATACAACCAAGCTGCTGCGGTTTTGTCGCTGTCGTGGTTCTTGAAAAAAGTCCAAGAACCGACGTCTTGGTAGCCATTTTGCATGCCCGGCTTCCAGTAGGGGCCGTTCGGGCCCGGTGCCATGCGCCATTTCGGTGTGCCATCGGTATTGACGACCGGCAGACCCGGCTTGATCATGTCGGCCGTGAAGGCGGTGTACCAAAAAATCTGCTGGGCAATCTGCCCCTGTGCCGGCACCGGACCCGACTCGCCAAAGGTCATCCCCAGGGCTTCCTTGGGTGCGTATTTCTTCATCCAGTCCACGTACTTGGTCAGCGCAAAGACCGCTGCCGGCGAATTGGTGGCACCCCCGCGCGACATCGACGCGCCTACCGGGGTACAGCCGTCGGCGGCCACACGAATGCCCCACTCATCAATCGGCTTGCCGTTGGGGATGCCAATGTCGGCAGCACCGGCCATCGACAACCAGGCATCCGTGAAGCGCCAGCCGAGCGAAGGGTCTTTTTTACCGTAA
Organism: Polaromonas sp.; assembly: GCA_013205645.1. Lineage (GTDB taxonomy): Bacteria > Pseudomonadota > Gammaproteobacteria > Burkholderiales > Burkholderiaceae_C > Polaromonas. The sequence continues at coordinate 3,551 of JABMMH010000036.1, forward strand.
TCCATGTGGCCATAAATTGGCTTGCCGTCGATGGTCTTGACATCATTGCTAAAGAAGGCCGCAATGTCTTCGTAGGCGCTCCAGTTTTGTGGCACGCCCAATTCATAACCATACTTGGCCTTGAACTGGTCTTTCAAGTCTTTACGCGCAAACAAGTCGGCACGAAACCAATACAAATTGGCAAATTGCTGTGTCGGCAACTGGTACATCTTGCCGTCCGGCGCGGTGGTGAAACTGGTCCCGATGAAGTCCTTGACGTCGAGCCCAGGATTCGTCCACGGCTTGCCTTTGCCAGTCATGTAGTCGGTCAGATTCAAGATATTGCCGTAGCGATAATGTGTGCCAATCAAGTCTGAATCAGTGACCCAGCCGTCATAGATGGACTTGCCTGACTGCATCGACGTTTGCAACTTCTCGACCACGTCACCCTCTTGAATCAAGTCGTGGTTGACTTTGATGCCGGTGATTTCCTGAAACGCTTTGGCTAGCGTTTTGGATTCGTATTCATGCGTGGTAAGTGTTTCAGAGACCACTGAAATTTCAGTCACCCCTTTGGCTTGCAATTTCTTGGCCGCGTCGATGAACCATTTCATCTCGGTTGTTTGTTGCGCCTTGGACAGCGTCGAGGGTTGGAATTCGCTGTCGATCCAGCGCTTGGCCGCGGCCTCATCCGCCCAGACCGGACTGGTCAGGGCGGTTGCCAAGGCCAGTGTCAACACAGAGTGTTGCAATTTCATAGTCAATCTCCTCAGATAAATAATCCCTGTTTGTAAGACGAAGACGGCCCCAGGGAAACAAGCCGACCCCTGTAAGTCAGCTGGCTAACCTTTGCGCATGATCAATGCCAGAGAAGCCATGGAAAAGACAAAACTGATCCAAATCGAAGGCTCTGACTGCAGGCTCAGCCAGTCCGCCAGCTGTGCGCCCAGACCAATGAAGGCGAGGTTCAAATAAGCCGCAACCAGCAAGCCGATGAAAAGTCGATCACCGCGGGTCGTCGGTATCGGCAAAAAACCTTTTCGCAAGCTGGTGGGAGACTTGATCTCCCAGACCGTCATGGCCATCAGCATGAATAAAATGCAAGTGAAAAAAATTGCTACCGGGGTAGTCCAGGCCATCCAGTTAAACATTGTGGTGCTCCTATCAAACGCGACCCATCGCGAAACCTTTAGCGATGTAATTTCGAACAAACCAGATCACGATCGCGCCTGGCACGATGGTCAGCACCCCAGCTGCAGCCAGCGTCGCCCAGTCCATGCCGGAGGCCGACACGGTGCGCGTCATGGTGGCCACAATGGGTTTGGCATCGACACTGGTCAGGGTGCGGGCCAGAAGCAACTCGACCCAGCTGAACATAAAGCAAAAGAAAGCTGCCACACCCACACCCGCCTTGATCAGGGGCAGGAAAATCTTGACGAAAAACTTGGGGAATGAGTAACCGTCGATGTACGCGGTCTCGTCAATTTCACGCGGAATACCGCTCATGAAGCCCTCCAGAATCCAAACCGCCAAGGGCACGTTAAACAAGAGATGGGCCAGCGCAACTGCAATGTGGGTATCCATCAGACCGACCGTGCTGTAGAGCTGAAAAAAGGGCAGCAAAAACACAGCTGGTGGCGTCATGCGGTTGGTCAACAACCAGAAAAATACATGCTTGTCACCCAAGAAGCGGTAGCGCGAAAAGGCATATGCCGCCGGCAAAGCCACACCGATGGAGATCACGGTGTTAATGGCGACATAAATCAAGCTGTTGATGTAGCCGGAATACCAAGATGGATCGGTCAGGATCAAGTGGTAGTTGGCCCAGGTGAAGTTCTGCGGAAACAAGGTGAAACTGGCCAGAATCTCCTGGTTCGTTTTGAATGACATGTTGATCATCCAATAAATCGGCAACAGGGCAAACAAGATGTACGCAAAGAGAAAAATCGTGCGCTTCTGAAACTTAGGCTTATGCATGACCACCCTCCTTTTCCTGGGTGCCCACACGCTGCATCCAGGTGTACAAAATAAAACACATCATCAAGATGATCAGAAAATAGATCAGCGAGAAGGCCGCAGCGGGTCCTAGGTCAAACTGCCCCACCGCCTTGATGGTCAACAGCTGCGACAAGAAGGTGGTCGAGTTGCCCGGACCGCCGCCCGTCAGCACAAACGGCTCGGTGTAAATCATGAAGCTGTCCATAAACCGCAGCAGCACGGCGATCATCAAAACGCCCCGCATCTTGGGCAGCTGGATGTAACGGAACACAGCGAACTTGCTGGCGCCGTCAATGCTGGCCGCTTGGTAATAGGCGTCGGGGATGGAGCGCAAACCGGCGTAGCCCAGCAGCGCCACCAAAGGCGTCCAGTGCCAGACGTCCATCAACAGAACGGTCAGCCAAGCATGCGTTGGGTTGCCGGTGTAGTTGTAGTCAATCCCTAAACTGTGCAGCGTGGCCCCCATCAAACCAATGTCAGCTCGGCCAAATATTTGCCAGATGGTGCCCACCACATTCCAAGGGATCAGCAGCGAAAGCGAAACGATGACCAAGACGGCAGACGACCGCCAGCCCGTCGAGGGCATGGCCAGGGCCAGCATGATGCCCAGCGGCAGTTCCACGGCCAACACAGAAAACGAAAACATCAGCTGTCGTCCAAAGGCCGCGTGAACATCCTTGTCGCGCATGATCGAGGTGAACCACTCTAGGCCAACATAGACGCGACGGTCGGGCGAAATGATGTCCTGTACAGAGTAGTTGACGACCGTCATCAACGGAATAATTGCGGAGAAGGCCACACAAATCAGGACCGGCAAAATCAGAAACCAGGCTTTCTGGTTGACCGGCTTGGTGGTTGTACTCATCGCACGATCTCCTCATTTTTATAGAAACAGGTGTGTTCGCCCATGACTTGGAGCCAGACCGTGTGACCCGGCATCAGTTGCGCCGTATCGGGAGACAGGCGCGCCTTCAAGGTATGGGTTTGAGAAGTCGCGGTCAACATGACATGGGTTCCGACGTCTTGAACTGTGGCGACCGTCATCGGCAGCGCACCCGCTGTATTTGCCGCCACCAGCGAGACGTACTCCGGCCTCACCCCGAGCTTGATCTCACCGGATGGCAACTGGCGACCCTCGGGCACCGGCAACTCGACGCCGCCAATAGAAATGCTGTTTTGCACCACTTGGCCTGACAAAAAATTCATGCCGGGAGATCCAATGAAGTGCCCCACAAAGGTGTGGCTTGGTTTTTCATACAACTCCGCAGCCGACCCCACCTGCACGGCCCGACCCAGCGTCATCACCACCACCTGATCGGCAAAGGTCAAGGC
>JABMMH010000277.1 GCA_013205645.1 Polaromonas sp.
CCACGTAGGTGTGGCCGGTGATCCAGCCGATGTCGGCCGTGCACCAGAACACATCGCTGGGCTTGATGTCGAAGGTCCAGTCCATCGTCAACTTGGCCCACAGCAGGTAGCCGCCGGTGCTGTGCTGCACGCCCTTTGGTTTGCCGGTGGAACCCGAGGTGTAAAGAATGAACAACGGGTGTTCTGCGCTGACGAACTCAGGCTCGCAAACCGCCGATTGGTTCCCCATGACCTCATGCATCAGGCTGTCGCGACCGGCGACCATGGCGCAGGCTGTTGGCGTGCGCTGGTAAACGATGACGTTTTTGATCGACTCGCAACCGCCCATGGCGATGCCTTCGTCGACGATGGCTTTGAGGGGCAATTCTTTGCCGCCGCGCAGTTGGTAATTGGCTGTGATGACAGCCACAGCACCAGCGTCCTGAATACGCTCTTGCAGGCTCTTGGCAGAAAAACCGCCAAAGACAACCGAGTGCGTCGCACCGATACGGGCACACGCCTGCATGGCCACCACGCCCTCAACCGTCATCGGCATGTAGATGACGACGCGGTCGCCTTTTTGGATGCCCATGCCCTTCAGGGCGTTGGCAAACTGGCAGACCTTGGCGTGCAACTCTTTGTAGGTGACATTGGTGACCTTGCCGTCATCGCTCTCAAAGATGATGGCTTTCTGGTGTTCGGTGGGCGTGCCGAGGTGACGGTCTAAGCAGTTGTAGGAGGCATTCAGCTGACCGTCAGCAAACCACTTGTAAAACGGCGCATCCGACTCGTCTAAGGTTTGCGTGAAGGGCTTATCCCAGCTCAGGTTTTCGCGGGCCAGACGGGCCCAAAAACCTTCGTAATCAGTGTCGGCTTCTTTGCACAGCGCTTCGTAAGCCGCCATGCTTGAAATGCTGGCGGTTTTTGCGAGCACCGGATCAGGGTTGAAAAACCGGTTCTCAACCAAAGTGGACTCGATGGCAGATTGCGTTGAACTCATGAGCTGTCTCCTTTTCTCTAACTTTTTAAAATACCAACAATGGCTGAATGTCGCGTCAGCCACTTACAAGCCACTGACTGTCACCCATCTTACAAATCCGGACGGATACCAAGGCCGAAGTGAAGCCCCTACAATTTCGCCCTAATCTTCAAGGCCCCCATGTCCGACTCAAAGCCCTCACGCCCCAGCCCACTGCGACCGATCCCGCGCTTTATCTTTGCCAGCCGCTGGCTCCAATTGCCCCTTTATGCCGGCCTGATTGCGGCGCAAGTCGTTTATGTCTTTCACTTTTTGGTCGAGCTAAAACACTTGATCGAGGCTGTTTTTGGCAGCCCGCCGGCCTTGCAAGCTCTTGTTAGCAGCATAGGCTACAAATCCGACGTCGCGCTGACCTCGCTCAATGAGACCGTCATCATGCTCGTCGTGTTGGGTTTGATCGACGTTGTCATGATCTCCAACCTGCTGATCATGGTCATCGTCGGCGGTTACGAGACCTTCGTCAGCCGCATGCGGCTCGATGACCACCCGGATCAACCAGAGTGGCTGAACCATGTCAACGCCTCTGTGTTGAAGGTCAAGCTGGCCACGGCCATCATCGGCATCAGCTCGATCCATTTGCTGAAAACTTTCATCAATGCCGCCAACTACGACCTCAAGGTGTTGATGTGGCAAACCATCATTCACGTTGTCTTCTTGCTCAGCGCCTTGGCGATTGCCTTGACCGACAAGCTGATGGTGCGCAGCGAAGGCGAGCACTGAGACCTTGCAAACAGGGCGGATGTCGGGGGCACATAGAATGTCCAATTGTTAACCTTTTGAATTAACTTCCCCTACTCCCTTGCTCTTACTCATCATCCTTCTCCCCCTGCTTGCGGGCACCCTCCTGACCGCATGGTCCGGCTACCACCGGACGCCGGGGCACAGAAGTCGGACAGCTTGGCTGGCTGCCGCCGTGACCGCCTCCAGTCTGGGCTTACTGCTGTATCAAGCCCCTGGCGTGTTGGCCGGCGAGGCTTACCAAACCTTCACGCCCTGGATCCCTGAAATCGGCTTGAACCTTGGCTTCAAGCTGGACGCCTTGTCGCTGATGTTCGGGCTGCTGATCACCGGCATCGGCCTGCTGATCATTTTGTACGCGCACAGTTACCTCGGCAAAGACGATCCGGCGGGCAAGTTCTTCAGCACCATGATGCTCTTCATGGCCGCGATGCTCGGCATCGTGCTGTCGGACAACCTGTTGCTGCTGGTCGTCTTTTGGGAACTCACCAGCCTGTCTTCGTTTTTACTGATCGGTTACTGGAACCACCGGGCTGACGCCCGGGCCGGCGCCCGCATGTCGCTGGCCATCACGGGCGGCGGCGGCTTGGCCATGTTGGGCGGCTTCGTGCTGCTGGGTCAGATCGCAGGCACCTTCGAGCTCAGTCAGATGTTGGACCAAGTGGCACAAATTCAAGCCGACGCGCGCTACCCGGCTGCTTTGATCTTGATCCTGATCGGCTGCTTCACCAAGAGCGCGCAGTTTCCGTTTCACTTTTGGTTGCCGCAAGCCATGTCCGCACCCACCCCGGTGTCGGCCTACCTGCACTCGGCAACCATGGTCAAGGCTGGGTTGTTTCTGCTGGCGCGCCTGACACCAGTCATCGGCGGCACCGAGCTGTTCATGGGCATTGTCATGACCACCGGCCTGATCACGCTCGCGTTTGCCGCCTTCGTGGCGCTGTTCAAACACGACCTGAAAGGCTTGCTGGCGTACTCCACCATCAGCCACCTTGGCTTGATCACCTTCCTCATCGGACTGGGGTCGCCGCTGGCGGCCGTGGCGGCGATCTTCCACATCTTGAACCACGCCAGTTTCAAGGCAGCGCTGTTCATGACGGCCGGCATCGTCGACCATGAAACCGGCACCCGCGACATGCGCAAGTTAGGCGGTCTGGCACACCTGATGCCGTGGACGGCCACCTTCGCCATGGTGGCGGCTGCAGCCATGGCTGGCGTGCCACTTTTCAACGGCTTCCTGTCGAAGGAAATGTTCCTGACCGAAGCCGTCGCCTTTATGCAGGTCGGTGGCTGGCGCTGGTTGGTGCCCTTGCTGGCGACGCTCGCCGCGTTGTTCAGCGTGGCTTATTCGGTGCGTCTGGTTCACGATGTGTTTTTCAACGGCCCCGCGCGTGACATGCCCAATATGCATCCGCACGAGCCGCCCTTCGGCATGAAAGCCCCAGTGGCCTTGTTGGCCGGCATCTGCCTGTTGGTCGGCGTGTTGCCCGCCTTGACACTAGAGCCCTTGGTGCGCGCTGCCAGCAGCGCCATGATTGGCCAGCCCGCGCCTGAATTCAAACTCGCACTGTGGCATGGCCTGAACCTGCCGCTGTTGCTCAGCATGTTGGCGCTGGGTGGCGGTTTGGCCGTGTACGCCTTGCTGGCCAAAGGCGGCCGACTACACCGCCTGAATTCCGAAGACTGGTTTGGTCGACTGACCGGGCTGAAGCTGTTCACACGCGGCATCGAGCGACTCTTTGCCGGCGCTGAGCGAGTCACCCAACAACTTGAAAACGCCTCGCTGCAACGCTACCTGGCCTGGATGTTCATGGCCGCACTGGCCACCGGCGCCGCCATGCTGTGGGGCCAGGTTCCTGGTACGGGCACGCGCACCCTGCTGCCCATCTCGCTGCCTGCGGTGGTCATTTGGGCGCTGTTGCTGGTCTCTTGCCTGTGGCTGGCGCTGCGCCACCATGAGCGTTTTCAGTCGGTGGTGATCGCCAGCGCGGTCGGCTTGGTCGCGTCGCTGACCTTCGTCAGTTTTTCAGCGCCCGATCTGGCCATGACTCAGCTGACGGTCGACGTCGTTGCCACCGTGCTACTGCTGATGGGCTTGGCGCTGCTGCCGCGGCAAACACCGCATGAATCATCTGTCCAGCGCAAGCTGCGTGACGCAACGCTGGCCATCGCCATCGGCGCCAGCATCGCTTGGCTAGCCTGGGTCATGCTGACGCGTGACCACGACTCGATCTCTTGGTACTTCCTCAACCATGCCGCCGTGGCAGGCGGTGGCACCAACGCCGTCAATGTGATTCTGGTCGACTTCCGAGGCTATGACACCTTCGGCGAAATCACCGTGCTGGGCATTGCCGCCATTGGCGTGCTGGCCCTGATGGACGGCATGCACACACGCAGGCCAGCGGTGGACGCTGCTGGTTTGGCTTGGACTTTTGCCAGCCAGCCGCTGATGCTGCGCGTCGCTGCGCGCGTGCTGTTGCCAATGGCGCTGGTCATCACGCTTTACATCTTCATGCGTGGCCACAACCTGCCGGGCGGCGGTTTCATCGCCGGGCTGATCACAGCGGTGACGTTGGTGCTGCAATACATGGCCACCGGCCAGTCGCATGCCGAAGACTTGCTGCGCGCCGATGGCGGACGCCGCTTTGTGCGCTGGATCGGCATCGGTCTTGGCATTGCCGGACTCACCGGTGTCGGTGCTTTCTTCTTTGGCCAACCTTTCCTGACCAGTGCGCACAGCCATCCGTACATTCCCTTTCTGGGTTCGTTGCCGCTGGCCACCGCCGCCCTGTTTGATTTGGGCGTTTACATCACCGTGGTCGGCGCGACCTTGCTGATGCTGTCGACGCTGGGCTCCGTCTCGCGCGAATCAGTCCTGAACGCTTTTGCGCCTGACCTCAAGGAAAAACAGTCATGATGAGTCTTGAGTTTTTGGTCGCCAGCGGCATCGGCGTGGTCAGCGCCACTGGCATTTATCTGATTTTGCGCGGCCGTACCTGGCCGGTGGTGTTGGGTCTGACCCTGCTGGGCTACGCGGTGAATGTGTTCATCTTCTCCATGGGCCGCCTGTGGCAAGACGCCGCGCCCATCCTCGCCGAGGGCAGTCGCGTCGCCGATCCCTTGCCACAAGCGCTGGTGTTGACCGCCATCGTCATCGGCTTTGCCACCACCGGCTTCGTCATCCAAATGGCTTTGCGAAGCCGCCATGAAACCGGCTCTGACCACGTCGACGGCCATGAAGCCAACACAACGGCTGAAACACGGGACCGCACATGATCACCGAGTTTCTCTCGACATTTTTCTCAGCCCACCTGCCCGTGCTGCCGGTCTTGTTGCCTCTTTTCACGGGTGTCGTGCTGCTATTCATGGGCGATGGCCTTGGCTCAGCCAGCCACGGCCGTAGCGAATCGGCCAAGCCGACCCTGCAACGTATTCTCAGCATGGCCGCTGCCGTCTTGGGTGCCATTTTTGCTTGGCGACTGATGACCGACGCGGACGGCGGCGCTCTGACGGTTTATCCGCTGGGCGGCTGGCAAGCGCCGTTTGGCATCGTGCTGGTGGTCGACCGACTGAGCGCCATGATGCTGGCCCTGACCTGGACCATCGCCGTGCCGGTGCTCTGGTACGCCACGGCTAAGTGGGACCTGCGCGGTCGGCATTTTCATGCGCTATTTCACTTTCAGTTGATGGGTTTGTCGGGCGCCTTCATCACCGGCGATCTGTTCAATCTGTTTGTGTTTTTCGAGATCTTGCTGATCGCGTCTTACGTGCTGTTGGTGCACGGCCAAGGGCCTGAACGCTTCAAGGCTGGCGTGCATTACGTGGTGCTGAACTTGGCAGCATCGGCTTTGTTCTTGGTCGGCCTGGCGATTGTTTACGGCGTGACGGGCACGCTGAACATCGCTGACCTGGCCTTGCGGGTCGCCGCACTCGACGCTGAACAAGCGGTGCTGGCAAAGATCGGCGCGATGGTCTTGCTGGTGGTCTTTGGCCTGAAGGCCGCCATCGTGCCGCTGTACATGTGGCTGCCGGGTGCTTATTCAGTGGCCAGTGCGCCGGTGGCGGCGCTCTTCGCCATCATGACCAAGGTCGGCGTCTACAGCATCATTCGCGTGCACGTCGGCATTTTTGGTGAAGGTGCTGGCCATGCGGCGATGGTCGTGCAGCCTTGGCTGTTGCCGGTGGCGCTCATCACCTGCGTCCTTGGTGTACTGGGTGCTTTGGCCGCTCGCAGCTTGGCGCGACTGGTCGCCTACCTGACCATCTCATCTGTCGGCGTCATTTTGGCTAGCGTTGGCTTGTTCACCACCGCATCGCTGTCGGCCGCGCTTTACTACATGGTCCACAGCACACTGGTGGTGGCTGCGCTCTTTTTGCTGGTTGAGCTCATCGCGTCGCAGCGAGGCGATGCCCGAGACAAGCTGCTGCCCGCCCCCCCCGTCGCACAGCCCATCACGATCGGTCTGATGACCTTACTCGCAGCCGCTTCGGTGGCTGGCTTGCCGCCGCTGCCCGGTTTCTTGGGCAAGCTGATGATCTTGCAAAGTGCCAGCAGCAGCTCTGCGACCATCTGGGTCTGGTCGGTTGTACTGGTGGCAAGCTTCCTGGCGCTGATCGGGCTGGCCCGGGCCGGCAGCACGCTGTTTTGGAACGTCTTACCTGAGCCTCCATCGCCTACAGCAAGCCGCGCACTCAGTTCAACTGGTTTAAGCACACCCACGCTGGCCTCCACACTCTGCCTTCTTGCACTGGGCTTGATGTTGGCAGCCGGCGCGTCGCCAATGAAGCGTTACACCGATGCGGCTGCCGCACAACTGGCCGATAGGGCCGCCTACGCAAACGCCGTGCTGGGACCGCTGGGTGGCGCTGCGGCTGAAACCACACGCCCTTACCGCGGCGGTGAAGGCGAAGTCATCTTGCCAAATAAAGGAGCCCAGCCATGAAGAAAAACCCTTGGCTCGCGCACCCGTGGCTGTCGGTCTTGCTGGCGGTGAGCTGGTTGCTGCTGCAACACACCTTGGCACCCGTTCACCTGTTGTCCGCCGTCTTGATTGGCCTGATCGTGCCGCGCATGCTGCACGCACTGCTGCCGCCTGCACCGACGATTCGCATGCTGCCAGCCCTGCGTCTGACGCTGGTCGTGCTGGGCGACATCGTGACGGCCAACATCACCGTGGCCAAGCTGGTGCTCGGCCCGATGTCACGGCCCCAACCGGCCTGGATTCGAGTGCCTTTGCAGCTCCAGCACCCGACAGCGATTTCGCTGCTGGCCAGCATCATCACCACCACGCCCGGCACGGTGTCCTCCAGCATTGACGAGGAGCGCCGCTACATCTTGGTTCACGCGCTGGACTGCAGCGATGCAGCGCAGATGGTGGCGGAGATCAAACAACGCTACGAGCGCCCACTGCTGACTATTTTTGGCGAAATCGCCGACACCACACCGGGAGAAAAAGCATGAGCACTGTTGCACTTGAAATGGCGATCAACATCGCCATCGTAGCGGTTTCGCTGGCGCTGTTGCCCTGCGGCTGGCGGCTGATCTTCGGCCCATACAGCGTCGACCGGGTGTTGGCTGTTGACACGCTTTACATCAACGCCGTGGCGCTGATTGTGCTGTTGGGCATCCGACTCGACACGCCGATGTTGTTCGAAGCGGCACTGCTGGTCGCCATGCTGGGCTTTGCCTCGACGGTCGCGATGGCGCGTTACCTGACGCGCGGCGACGTCATTGAATAAGCAAAGGGCAACACACATGACCGCAATGACTTTGACTTCTATGAGCGAATGGCTGGCTGCCGTGCTGCTGCTGGTCGCCGCCGCGTTTCTGCTGGTCGGTGCGATCGGCCTGATTCGCTTGCCGGACTTTTACATGCGGCTGCATGGCCCGACCAAAGCCTCGACCTTGGGCGTTGGAAGCATTTTGCTGGCCAGCATGATTATCTCGGCGACGCACGGCCGGGCCGGCTTTGCCGAGCTGTTGATCACGCTGTTTTTGTTTCTCACGGCGCCTGTCTCAGCCAACGTGATGGCGCAGGCCGCGCTGCATCTGCGCTTGCCTGGCAAAGCGATGCCGCCGGAAGACGCGGTGCCGGAACGCCGCGAGGCCAGCGAGCGCTCCTAGCTGTTGCCGACCATCTCTTCCGGTCGAACCCAAGCGTCAAACTGCTCGCCCGTCACATGACCCGAGGCCAACGCGGCTTCGCGCAGCGTGCTGCCCTCTTGGTGCGCTTTCTTGGCGATCAAGGCGGCTTTGTCGTAGCCAATGTGCGGGTTCAGCGCGGTGACCAACATCAGTGACTGATTCAAGAGCGCAGCAATGCGCTCGTGATTCGGTTCAATGCCGACTGCGCAGTGCACGTTAAAGCTCTTCATCCCACCCGCCAGCAAGCGCACACTTTGCAAAAAGTTATGCGCAATCAGCGGACGGAACACATTCAACTCAAAGTTGCCCGAAGCACCGCCCATGTTGATGGCCACATCATTGCCAAAGACTTGGCAGCAAAGCATGGTCAAGGCCTCGCTTTGGGTCGGATTCACTTTGCCCGGCATGATGGAAGAACCCGGCTCGTTTTCAGGGATGCTGAGTTCGCCCAAACCACTGCGCGGCCCACTGGCTAGCCAACGCACATCGTTGGCAATTTTCATCAAGCTGGCGGCCAGCGTTTTGAGCGCGCCATGCGCATGCACCAGCGCGTCGGCCGAGGCCAGCGCCTCAAACTTATTCGGCGCGGTAACAAAAGGCAAACCCGTCAAACGCGCCAATTCAGCGGCGGCTTGCTCGGCATAGCCCAGCGGCGCATTCAAACCGGTGCCCACGGCGGTGCCGCCCAATGCCAGTTCACACAGATGCGGCAAAGCGGCGCGCACATGCTGCTCACCATGGTCAAGCTGTGACACATAGCCTGAAAACTCCTGACCCAGTGTCAGCGGCGTGGCGTCTTGTAAATGGGTACGACCAATTTTGACGATGCCCGCGAAAGCCTGCGCTTTGGCGTCCAGCGTGGCCCGCAATTCGGCCAACGCTGGCAACAATTGCTGGCTGATGGCGACAACCGCAGCCACATGCATGGCGGTCGGAAAGACGTCATTCGACGATTGGCTGCGATTCACGTCATCGTTCGGATGAACCCGACGCCGAATCCCCCGCTCGCCACCCAACAACTCGCTAGCCCGATTGGCCAGCACTTCATTCACATTCATGTTGGTTTGCGTGCCGGAGCCGGTCTGCCAGACCACCAACGGAAACTCATGCGGCAAGTGCCCTGCCCGGACTTCTTCAGCCGCCGCCATGATGGCTTGTGCCTTGTCGCCGGGCAACAGGCCGAGTGAGAGGTTCACGAAAGCCGAGGCGTGTTTGACCAGCGCCAGAGCGTCAATCAATTCCTTCGGCTGACGCTCGCCAGAGATGTCAAAGTGATGCAGGGAGCGCTGAGTCTGCGCGCCCCAAAGCCGGTCAGCCGGCACCTCAATCGCACCAAAGCTGTCGTTCTCAATACGGATGTTCATGTTGTTTGGAGTAGTCATGTCAGGGCCCTGTTGGGTTAGCTGTCAAAATAAGGGGTTGTGCACACGCTAGCAGAGTTTGACCGCTGTGGAAATAAGCGTCACTCCCTTTCGTGATCTACCTTTCGTGATCTCCTAAAAATCCAATGAGAATGCCCATGAATACGACCGCCAACATCCAACAAGCCGACCTCATCGAATCCGTCGCCGCCGCACTGCAATACATCAGCTATTACCACCCAGCTGACTACATCGCCCATCTGGCCCGCGCCTACGAGCGCGAACAAAGCCCAGCCGCCAAAGACGCGATTGCACAAATTCTGACCAACAGCAAGATGAGCGCGATGGGCCACCGCCCCATCTGCCAAGACACGGGCATCGTCAACGTGTTTTTGAAAGTCGGCATGGACGTGCGGCTGACGGGTTTCACCGGCAGCTTGGAAGACGCCATCAACCAAGGTGTTCGCCAGGCCTACAACCATCCTGACAACACGTTGCGCGCCAGCATCGTTGCCGACCCGCACTTTGACCGCAAGAACACGCAAGACAACACACCCGCGGTGATCTTCACTGAGATCGTGCCGGGCAACACCATCGACATCACCGTCGCAGCCAAAGGCGGCGGCTCTGAGAATAAAAGCAAGCTGGTCATGCTCAACCCAGGCGACTCCATCGTCGACTGGGTGCTCAAAACCGTGCCGACCATGGGCGCTGGCTGGTGCCCGCCCGGCATGCTCGGCATCGGCATTGGCGGCACCGCGGAAAAAGCCGTGCTGATGGCCAAAGAAAGCCTGATGGACGACCTCGACATGTACGAACTCCAAGCCAAGTCTTCGGCCGGCGCCCAACTCAGCAAGCTTGAAGAGATGCGGCTGGAGCTGTTCGACAAAGTCAACGCACTCGGCATTGGCGCGCAGGGCTTGGGTGGCCTGACCACCGTGCTCGACATCAAAATCAAGATGTACCCCACACACGCCGCCAGCAAGCCGGTGGCGATGATTCCGAACTGCGCGGCAACCCGCCACGCCCACTTTGTGCTCGACGGCAGTGGCCCAACGTATTTGACGCCACCGAGCCTCGACCTCTGGCCCAACGTGGTCTGGACGCCCGACTACGTGAAGAGCAAAAAAGTCAACCTCGACACCCTGAACAAAGCCGAAGTGGCCAGCTGGAAACCCGGCGACACGCTGCTGCTCAACGGCAAAATGCTGACCGGCCGCGATGCCGCACACAAACGCATCAAAGACATGCTGGCCAAAGGCGAGAAGCTGCCGGTTGACTTCAGCAACCGCGTGATTTATTACGTCGGCCCAGTCGACCCGGTGGGCGACGAAGCTGTCGGCCCAGCCGGCCCCACCACATCCACCCGCATGGACAGCTTCACTGACATGATGCTCGGCGAAACCGGCTTGATCGCCATGATCGGCAAAGCCGAGCGCGGCCCGGCCACCATCGAATCCATCAAGCAACACCAAAGTGCTTATTTAATGGCCGTGGGCGGCGCCGCCTATCTGGTCAGCAAGGCCATCAAAACCGCCAAGGTAGTGGGCTTTGCAGACCTCGGCATGGAAGCGATTTACGAGTTCGATGTGGTCGACATGCCGGTCACCGTCGCGGTCGATGCGGGCGGCACCAGCGTTCACACGACGGGCCCGGCTGAATGGCAACAGAAAATTGCCTCGGGTCAGTACAAAACCATCGCTATCGCGTCGGTTTAACGTACACGCGCCGCCTCCGCCATGACCGCTTTGGTCGGTGTTTTTGACAGTGGCATCGGCGGCCTGAGCATCTTGCAGGCGCTGCGCACTGAGTTGCCACAGAGCCGCTTCATCTACATCGCTGACAGCGGCCACGCGCCTTATGGTGAACGCACTGATGCGCATGTGATGGCCCGATCGCGGGCCATCATGGCGGAGCTTTTGAGCCGACAAGTGCAGGCCTTGGTGATCGCCTGCAACACGGCCACAGCGGTGGCGATTGAGCAATTGCGCGCAGACTATCCAGACCTGCCCATCATTGGCGTCGAGCCGGCGTTGAAGCCAGCGCTGGCCATAAGCCGAACAGGGTGCATTGGCGTCATGGCCACCCACAGCACGCTGGCCAGCGCCAAGTTCAAAGCACTGCTGGCATCGCTGGCCGGTCAAGCCGAGTTCGTATTGCAGCCCTGCGATGGGCTGGCCGACGCCATAGAACGCAGCGCAGGCAGCAACGACACTTCAGGCATCCAAGCGCTGTGCACCCAGTACACGCAGGCCATGGGTTTGTTCGGAAGCCTCAGCGGGCAGATCGACACGCTGGTACTCGGTTGCACGCACTACCCTTTTGCCACTGAGCCACTGCGGGAAATGCTGGGGCCGCAAGTCCAGCTGGTCAGCAACGGGCCGGCGGTGGCGCGGCAGACCCGGCTCAAGCTGAGTCAACGGGTTTTGGCCGCAGCGGCTCAACCCGAAGCGCTTGAAACTGCAAGCCCGCTGATCTTGCTCAGCACTGGCGATCCACAGGTCTTGCAAGTCGCAGCCCAGCGCTGGTTGCCACCATTGCCACAGCTACCAGCGGAACCTCTGTTTCTAGCCAACAAGCTGAGTGTGTAGGCGTACACGCTAGCGCCATGTGGGGCAAGCTCGTCAACACCGACTGATTGCTGAGCTAACACAGGGCTGCCTCCTTGCGATGAAAGATACGTGTTCAAATGTTTTATCAGGCCCAATTCAACGGGCGCCGGCCGCATGCCGGTTCAGCTTGGTATTCCTCGGCACTGCGCAGCAGTGACCGCGATCTGAAGTAAGTGCTCCCCCTGTTTCAGGAAAACCAATTCATGTCCAAACCCCATCCATCTTCCCAACCCAGCCACCACGCACAAACCGATTTTTCTGATTGGTTCGCTTGGCGCACCACCCGTTTTTTACGCATGTTGGCTGACACTTTTTTTGCTGGCCGCTACGGCCACCGCGCGGTTGTGCTGGAGACCGTGGCCGCAGTGCCCGGCATGGTCGGCGGTGCGTTGCAGCATCTGCGTTCACTGCGCAGCATGGAAAACGACGACAGCGGCTGGATTCAAACCTTGCTCGACGAAGCCGAGAACGAACGCATGCACCTGATGACCTTCATCCACATCGCCAAGCCGACTCGCTTGGAACGCTGGATGATCATCTTGGCGCAAGGCATTTTCTACAACCTGTTTTTCATGCTGTATCTGGTGTCGGCACGCACCGCTCACCGACTGGTTGGTTACTTCGAAGAAGAAGCCGTCTTCAGTTACACCGAGTACCTTGAAGGCATTGACCGTGGCGACTATGACAACGTGCCAGCGCCGCAAATTGCCATTGATTACTGGAAGCTGGCACCAGATGCACGCCTGCGCGATGTGATCTTGGTGATCCGTGACGACGAAGCTGGTCACCGCGACGTCAACCATGATTTTGCGAATCAGCTGAGCAGCTGAGCACCTCACCGCCCGCATGAAAAAGCCTCCCGGCACGGCTGCAGGGAGGCTTTTTCATCCGGGCGGATTCAACGCATTTTGGTCAAGGCGCAAGGTTCAAGGCATTGCCGCCGTGCTCTGTGCAGATTCTTTCCAACCCCCGCCTAAAGTCTTGTACAAGGTCACCTGATTTTGCAACTGCAGCAACCTTGTTTGCACAACCGCTTGCTGCGCGAAGAACAGCGCGCGTTGTGCATCGAGCAATTCCAGCTGGTTGGCAATGCCGTTTTTATAACGCAAGTCCGACAGCTTGAAGCGAGCCGCTTCAGCCGTGCTCTGCGCTTGCTGGGCCTGTAGCTGAACGCCTAAAGTTGCACGACCGGCCAGCGCATCCGCGACTTCCCGGAAAGCGGTCTGGATGGTTTTTTCGTACTGGGCCACCGCGATGTCGCGGGTTGCTTTGCTGACCTCTAGACCGGCTTGGTTGCGGCCTGCATCGAACAAGGGCATGAACAGCTGCGGCGCCAGCGTCCAGCCATAGGTTCCACTGTCAAACAGACGCGACAGATTGCTGCTGGCGCTGCCGGCTGACGCGGTCAATGAGATCTTCGGAAAAAATGCAGCGCGGGCAGCACCAATGTTGGCATTAGCGGCCAGTAATTGCTGTTCGGCTTGGCGAATGTCTGGCCGCAAAGTGAGTAAATCGGATGGCAAACCTGCCGGCACATCGGCCATCACCGGCCTGTCGGCCAAGCCCTGTCCGGTCGGCAAAACCACCGCCAGATCGCCAATGAGCGGCTGACCCAACAGCAAGCTCAGGGCGTTCTCGTCCAGTGCGCGTTGCCGCTGCAGCTGCGCCAAGCTGACGCGAGCGGCTTCCACCAAAGACTGCGATTGACGCAGGTCCAGCTCGGAGCTGACACCATTGTCAAAGCGCAACTGGCTGAGCCGGAGCGACGCTACGCGGCTGTCCAGTGTCTGCTGCGTGATAGCCAGCGACTCTTGGTCGGCCAACACGCTCAAGTAGGTGTTGGCGACAGCCGAAATCAGACTGATCTGCGTCGTTTTACGGCCTTCTTCAGAGGCCAGATACAGCGACAAAGCCGCATCTTTGAGACTGGCCACGCGGCCGAAGAAATCGATCTCATAAGACGTCATCGCCAAACCGGCGGTGTACACACTGGTGATGCTGCCGTTGCCATTGGTGTTGGGCTGGCGCAAGCCGGTAGCCGCGGCACCGATGGTCGGAAACTGATTGGCGCGGCTGATCTGATACTGCGCTCGGGTCTGCTCGATGGTCAGCACCGCGATGCGCAGATCGCGGTTGTTGTTCAGCGAGACCTCGATCAATTTGCGCAATTGAGGATCGCTGAAGAAGCTTTGCCATTCGAGCGCTGAAGCCGCAAGACCGGCTTGGCCGGCCTGCGCAGCACCGGCTGTCGCCAGCGCAGGCCAGTCAGCGGCCAGCGGTGACGCTGGACGCTCGTATTTAGGGGCCATGGAACAGCCGGCCAGCACCAAGGCGGCCGCCAGCACCGTCAGGCGTTTAGTCATCTTCGTGGTCATACCTGATCTCCTGCGGAAGCACCGGCTGGCAGGTCCTTGGGCATCTCTTTGGCGTGCATGCGGCGTTGCCGCTCACTGCCCTTGAAAAAGCCCCGCACGATGACGAAGAACACCGGAACAAAAAATACAGCCAAAACAGTTCCCGTCACGATGCCACCCAGCACACCGGTGCCGATAGCCCGTTGACTGGCCGAGCCCGCGCCGCTGGCCAAAGCCAGTGGCAGGACACCCAAACCAAAGGCCATCGAGGTCATGACGATGGGCCGGAAGCGCATGCGTGCCGCTGCCAAAGCGGACTCGGTCACGCTCTTGCCCTGAGCCTGCAGGTCTTTGGCAAACTCGATGATCAGAATCGCGTTTTTCGCCGTCAGTCCGATGATGGTGATCAATCCGACCTGAAAATACACGTCATTGGCATAGCCCCTGAACAGCGTCGCCAGCAGCACACCCAGCACACCGAGTGGCACAACCAGAATCACAGACAAGGGGATAGACCAACTTTCGTACAAAGCCGCCAAGCAGAGGAAGACCGCCAAGATAGCAAAGGCGTACAAAATCATGGCTTGTGAGCCGGCCAATTTTTCCTCGCGGGACTGACCCGTCCACTCATAGGCAAAGCCCTTCGGCAACTGCGCCGCCAAACGCTCCATCTCGGCCAACGCGGCACCTGTGCTGTAGCCAGCCGCTGGTGCACCCGAAATTCGCATGGCCGGGTAGCCGTTGTAGCGCACGGTCTGCATCGCACCCGTGACCCAACGTGTGCTGGCAAAGGCTGCCAAAGGCACTTGCTTGCCCTGATTGCTGGTGGCGTGCAGTCGCATCACGTCGACGGGCTGCATACGCGCTGGCGCATCGGCCTGCACGATCACCCGTTGCAAACGTCCACGGTTAGGAAAGTCGTTGATGTAGCTAGACCCAAGCGCTGTGGAAAGAGTCGCATTGATCGCATCAAATGGCACACCCAGCGCATTGGCCTTGTCTCTGTCAATGTCGATTTGAAGCTGCGGTGCGTCTTCAAGACCTTCAGGTCGTACCTGCGTCAATATCTTGCTCTGACTGGCCAAGCCAACCAACTGGTCACGGGCGGCAACCAGTGCTTCACGGCCAGAACCAGCGCGGTCCTGCAAGCGGAAGGTGAAACCCGACGCATTGCCCAGCTCAGGAATCGGCGGCGGACTCAACGGGAAGATGAACGCATCGCGAATGCCTGACAACGCGCCAAAGGCACGGCCAGCGAGTGCCTGGGCTGACTGCCCTGGCTCACTGCGCTGACTCCAATCTTTCAGCGTGACAAAGGCCAATGCGGCATTTTGTCCCTGACCCGCAAAGCTGAAGCCGAGTACCCCGACCATGCTTTCCACTTCTGGCTGTTTGAGCATGTAGCTCTCGACTTGCTCAACCACCGCAGTTGTGCGTTCGCGCGTGGCACCTGCGGGCAACTGAATGTTGACCAACATCGTGCCTTGGTCTTCAGCCGGCAAAAACGACGTCGGCAGACGCGTATAGACCAGCGCGACCACACCCACAATGGCGGCGTAAATGATCAGGTAACGGGCAGCGCGCCGTAAGATGCGGGCGACCGCACTTTCATACGCCTTGGTGGTGCGCGCAACGCCTCGGTTAAACCAACCGAAGAAACCCTTTTTCTCGACATGGTGTCCAGCCTCTACGGGCTTCAACAAGGTGGCGCATAACGCTGGCGTCAGCGACAGCGCCATGAAGCCAGAGAGCGCAATAGAAGTGGCCATCACCGCCGAGAACTGGCGGTAAATATTGCCGGTGGAACCAGCAAAAAAGGCCAATGGCACAAACACGGAAACCAGCACCACCGTCACACCTATGATGGCACCAGAAATCTGGCCCATGGCTTTTCGGGTGGCCTCGCGCGGCGACAGACCCTCCTCGCTCATGATGCGTTCGACGTTTTCAACCACGACGATCGCATCATCGACGACGATGCCGATCACCAACACCATGCCAAACATCGTCAGCACATTGATCGAAAAGCCCATCGCCAACAAGGCACCAAAGGAGCCCAGCAAGGCGATCGGCACGACCAGTGTCGGGATGATGGTGTAGCGCCAGTTTTGCAGAAACAGAAACATCACCAGAAACACCAACGCGACCGCTTCCAGCAGCGTGATCGCCACTTGCTGGATGGATATTTTGATGAAGCGTGAGCTGTCGTAAGGAATGTCCCACTTCACGCCCGGCGGGAAAAATGCCGAC
The DNA here is from genome assembly GCA_013205645.1 of Polaromonas sp. Taxonomy (GTDB): domain Bacteria; phylum Pseudomonadota; class Gammaproteobacteria; order Burkholderiales; family Burkholderiaceae_C; genus Polaromonas. The sequence continues at coordinate 16,479 of JABMMH010000277.1, forward strand.
AACTCGCCCATGCGCTTGCGCACCGCCTCAGCTGTGGCCAAGGCGTTGCCGGTGGGTGCCAGCTGCACGCCGATACCAGTGGCAGGCTTGCCATTCAGACGGGCCGAAGTCGCAAAGGTTTGCGCCGCCAACTCAATGCGGGCGACGTCCTTCAAGCGAACGGTGGAGCCATCAGAATTAGCACGCAGTACGATATTGCCAAACTCTTCGGTATTCGTCAGCTGACCTTTGACAACCACCGTGGCCGCGATCGCTTGCCCAGTGATGTTAGGCAGCTCACCGATAGAACCGGCCGAGACCTGGGCGTTTTGCGCACGAATGGCCGCATTGACCTCGGTCACCGATAAATTAAAACCGACCAGTTTGGCGGGCTCGATCCAGATTCGCATGGCCTGCTCAGTGCCGAACAACTGCGCCTGGCCAACACCGGCGATTCGCTGAATTTCAGGGATGACAGAGCGTGAAGCGTAGTCGCCCAGCGTGACTGGCGTGATGGCCGGATCGTCAGACGACAAAATGGCAAACAGCAAGAAGTTCGAGCGTGCCTTGTCAACTCGAACGCCCTGCTGAATCACGGCGGCCGGCAAACGCGGCGTGGCCCGTGCCAGACGGTTTTGCACGTCGACCTGCGCCAGGTCGGCATTGGTGCCGGTTTCAAAACTCACCGTGATCTGGCCCGTGCCATTCGCTTGCGTCACGGATTCCATGTAGATCAGACCGGGCGATCCGTTCATTTCCTGTTCAATGACGCTGATCACACTCTCTTCCAACACGCGCGCCGAGGCGCCCGGGTAGGTCGCAGAAATCACAATCGCCGGCGGTGCGACCGGCGGGTACTGGGCAATTGGCAACTGCGTGATCGCCACGCCTCCCAGCACGATGATGAAGAGCGCAATGACCCACGCAAAAATAGGTCTGTCAATGAAAAACTTGGCCATGTGCCGCGCTCCTTATTTCTTAGCCGCGGAGGCGGGAGCAGAAGGTGTGGCGATTGCAGAGTCGGCTTTGGCCGGGGCAGCGGAATCCGCGTTGCCCGTCCATGGCACCGGCTTGACAGGGGCCGGACCACGCAGCTTCTGGAAGCCATCGACCATCACCTGCTCACCCGCCTGCAAACCCTCCAGAATCACCCACTGGCTGCCTTGGGAGACACCCACTTTGACCTTGCGCTGTGCGACCATGCCATCAGCGGCAACCACCATGACGGTGTCGCCTTGGTCAGAGCGTGTCACGGCCTGTTGCGGCAGCAGCATCGCGTTGGCAGCTTGTGCCTGCTCAAGGCGCACGCGAACATACAAACCAGGCAGCAACAAACCTTTGGCGTTCGGTACTTCGGCGCGCAGCGTGATCTGGCCGGTGGCCTGATCGACCGACAAATCAGAGAACAACAAGCGACCGGATTGTGCGTAAACACTACCGTCTTCCAAGACCAGACGCACCCTGACGGCTTCGTCACCGCTGGCGCGCTTGAGCTGTCCAGCTTCAAGCGCCTTGCGCAGCTTCATCACTTCAGCAGCAGGCTGGGTGAAGTTGATGTACATCGGGTTGATCTGCTGGATCACGGCCAGCTGGGTGAACTCGCCTTGCCCGACCAGCGCACCTTCCGTCACCAAAGCACGACCGATACGGCCCGAAATAGGGGCCGTGACGGCAGCGTAATCGAGCGTGATCTTGGCCGTCTGAACGGCAGCTTTGCCAACCGCCACATCGGCCTCCGCCTGCTTCTGCGCGGCCTCAGCATTGGCGAATTCCTGCTTGCTGACCGCATTCGCTTTGACCAGCGGTTGGTAGCGCTGGGCCAGCGATGTCGCTTGTTCTAAATTAGCCTGCGCACGCGCCAAGGAGGCTTGCGCGCTGGCATAGGCGGCGGCGTAAGGGGCAGAATCAATGGTGAACAAGGCCTCACCTGCTTTCACGTCACTGCCCTCGCGGAACAGTCGTTTCTGCAAAATGCCGGTCGCACGAGCCCGCACTTGGGCCACGCGTGACGCTTCTAGCCGACCAGGCAGTTCAGTCGTCAAACCAATGTCACTCAGCGCAACCGTCACCACCCCGACTTGGGCCAGCGGCGGTTTAGCGCCGGCATCTGCGCCCTTGCTGCCTTGGCCGCAACCTGCCAGCAAAAAGGCCGACAACAGCCCACCCACCCACAGGGGTCTGGCAGAGAGTGTCATTGAAAATTCAGACAAAGATGAGCGGGGAAAGGACATGCGGTTCCTTGGGTATTCAAGAGCAGGACTGTCAAAAACAACAACAACGCAGGACTGGCAAGCCGTGCGTTGTCAAATTTTTACAAAAACGGAGTTTACATACATTTATGAATGTATATTGGTGAGGTCAGTAATAACCCGAACAGAAGGAGGCCCAAAGTTGGCTCGTCGTACGAAAGAAGAAGCGCTTACCACTAGGAACCGGCTATTAGATGCGGCCGAAATACTGTTTTTGGCCAAAGGTGTGTCACACACCTCGCTGCAAGACATCGCCCGCGAGGCAGATGCCACACGGGGCGCGGTTTACTGGCATTTTAAAGACAAAGCCGATCTTTTCAACGCCATGATGGATCGGGTGACCTTGCCACTCGAAGCCTCATTGGCGTTCTTGGCACACGATGAGCCAGGCAACCCCTTGACGCACATCTGCAGCGCCACGCGCCAAGCTTTGCTGCGCATTGCAACCGACCCGCAGACGCGCCGGGTCTTTGAGGTAGCCACCTTGAAGGTTGAATACATTGATGAGCTGCAAGCCATCCGCTTGCGGCATCTGCGCGTTCGCAACTCTTTTCTAGACAAAATGGAGATCAGCCTGCGGGCGGCAGCGCTGAGTCAGACGACCGTGCTGCGCTTGTCGCCAAGAGCCGCGGCCCAAGGACTCCATGCGCTGATTGATGGCTTGATCCAGAACTGGCTACTGGACAAAGACGCTTTCGATTTGGTCGAGGTTGGCGAGCACGTGATGATGGTTTACATCTCAGGCTTGGGCCTGAATTCAGAAAAGTAAACGCAGCTCAGTGCAGGTGACGCGGCTTGCGTCCGCCGCCATGCCCACCTTGTGGTCCGCCCTGCCCACGCGGCGGCTTGCCGAGCTGCATGGAATTGACCAGTGAGTCAAAGCGTCTCTCGAAGAGCTTGTCCACTGCCGCCACGACGTCGCCAAGCTCAGAAGCGTCAAAGTGACGTTCCATCAGGCTGATGGTGTCTTGCACCAACAAATCCCGCTGCACCTGCATGATGGCCGCAGGCGTCGGGCCGACAAAATACATGGCAAAGTCGTCGCGTGCGTCGCCCGCACTGTCCATCTCATCCTCTTCGTCATCAAAGTCAGCGTCATAAAACGTGACTTCAATGGGTGCACCACTTTCAGCCAGGTCATTCAAGCCCATACACATTTCGTCGAGCGCTTGACGAAAATCTTCGTCGCCCGAGACGGTCCAGCACAGCTGCAGCAAATGCGCCTGCACATCATGACGAATCCCCGGCTCTTCTTCATACGAGCTGGCAGCACCCTCCACCAACGACTTGGCACCCGCATATTTCCACAGCGGCTTGAGCGCCTCTTGAAGCTGCTCAAAACCGACATCGGCGCGCAACGGCACTTCGCCGTGCACGTGAATTTCAAAGGGGGAGTTGTAACGAGGCATAAATCTAATCTTACCTATTTGTAGCCCCATGTTGTCGCCATCACGCGCGCTTGGACATTCAAATTAAAACGGCCTTGGCCGCGAGTGGGTGATACCTAGCGATTCCGCAAGTCAGGCTGCGCTTTGCGCGTACAGCCATTGTGGAACAAAAATGGCCCGAATCAAGGACGCCGGCTTGATTTTGCCCTGATTGACGACGGAGAAAAGCCAGCCAACGGGGGTTCACCGATAGCAAATCCCTACAACCCAGCACCCGTCTTTCCGACAACAAGTTCTCGTCAGACAGATGAGAGTGGCCCTCGCTGCATCGACAAAGACGCGGTCTATTTAAAAGGATACCCATCATCAAACAGGCACATTTATCGACTTTCGACTGGGTCATTGCACTGGCGCTAGCAGCGCTCACGGCAGGCCATGCCATGGCTGCAGATCCCGTCACGCCAAAGACCCGCGCTGAAGTACGCCAGAAACTGGAGAACGCCAAGAAAATGGGCGAGTTTCCGATGCCCCCTAAGGA
>JABMMH010000278.1 GCA_013205645.1 Polaromonas sp.
CCAAGTGCCGTATGTCGGTCAATGTGATGTAGCTCGATGTGTCAGTGTCGTAAAGCCGCCGGTTCGGGTATTTCTTGATAACACGAACTGGAACAGCTTTGGTTTCAGGACTCTTTGGTGGTTCGTCAGCCGTTTCGGTGCTGCTATTTTTGGTTTTTGACAAAGTTCTGATTCCTTCAAAGACAAGACGTGAGGTAGCCTAGAGTCATTCTAGAAAGTTCTGAGTCACTTTCTTACCTTGGTTTACCCTTGAGCTTAGCTTGTCTGATGGGGGTACACAATCTGATAGCGATCACACAAACCCTTTAAGTCGCTAGCGTCGAATCGGAAAAAAGGATTTTTATGCAAATCGGCATGATTGGTATTGGCAGAATGGGCCATGGCATTGCTCAAAATCTGCAAAAGCACGGGCATCTGCTTTGCGTTCTTGCCCACGACGGCAACCAAGCTTTGACGTCATTGATCGCGGGAGGCGCGACGATCAGCACGTCTGCGGCAAAGTTGGCCTCGCAGTCGGACACCCTGATTTTGTGCCTGACTGGCACGCCCCAAGTGGAAGCGGTGTTACTGGGGCCGGGCGGGGTCTTGGAAGGCCTCAAGCCAGGAACTGTTGTGATCGATTGCTCTACAGCTGTGCCCTCCTCGTCTATTCGCATGGCGCAAGCTGTCGAAAAGGCCGGCGGGCGTTTTCTTGATGCCCCGATGACCCGCACGCCGAAAGAAGCTGCCGAGGGTCGGCTTAATTTGCTGGTCGGCGGCGACCCAGCGCTTCTTGAAGAATGCAGGCCCGTTCTATCTTGCTTTGCAGAGAACATCACCCACACCGGCCCGGTGGGCTCAGGTCATCAGATGAAGCTTTTGCACAATTACGTTTCGCTGGGTTTTATTGCACTGCTTTCGGAAGCAGCAGCTTGCGCGACACGGTCCGGCATTGCGTCATCTGTTTTCATCAACGTGCTGACCAGCGGCGGTGGCGGCAGTGTGGCTCTTGACCGGGTCGGGCCTTTCTTGCAATCGGGCGACACATCATCACTGCTTTTTTCCATGGCCAATGCCAAAAAAGACCTGCACTACTATGCCGCGATGGCCGATGAAGCAGGGGCTGTCGACGATATCTCAAGCGCGATCCTGAAAACGTTCAGCAAGGGCTTAGACGAAGGCGGTGAAAATGCACTCGTCCTAGAGCTTTCCAAGTTGATGGCTGACAGATAAAAAAGACGAAAAAAAAGCACCGAGCTATTACGCTAAGTGCTTGATTTCCCTACCAAATTTGGTAGGCGCGAATGGACTCGAACCATCGACCCCCACCATGTCAAGGTGGTGCTCTAACCAGCTGAGCTACGCGCCTGAAACTGTTCGACCTCATGATTGTAGCAGTGAGAAACACCTGTTTTTAAGACGACAGCAACTTTTATCTCGGAAACTTTTGCAAGACCTTTTGCACGCCCATTGGCCGCGCCTGAAAAAGTGGTCAGCGCCTGCGGGCCGCGCGCACCCCGGAGACATCAGCCACCAGACCCAGCACATGGTTCAATCGGCCCGAATCACCGACTTCTACCGTGAAGGTCATCCACGCTGTCCCGCCGCGGTTGTCTTTGACCGATTGCGTCTGCACACCAATCACGTTCATTTTGGCCTTCGAAAACACTTCTGAAATATCGCGCAGAAGCCCCTGCCGATCGGTCGCTTCAATCGCCACATCGACCGGATAGAGTGCGCCCGTGGCGGCCTGCTGACCGCCCCACTCGACATCAATCACACGGTCTGGACTGCCGGTTGCCATATTGCGAAAGTTGCTGCAATCAGCCCGGTGAATGCTCACGCCACGGCCTTTGGTGACGAAGCCCAAAATCGTATCCGGCGGTGCCGGTTTGCAGCACTTGGCCAGCTGCGTCAACAAAGAATCGAGGCCAACCACCAGCACGCCGCCCGAGGTGCTTTTAGCGGACTTGTCAGTGCGCGGTTTTTTGGCAAGAACGAAATCGTCTTGCGACGGCGACGGCTCAGGCGGATTCAGCATGTTTTCGATGGTGCGCAGAGACAACTCGTCTTTGCCGACCACCTCAAACAAGTCTTCCGCATTTTTGAAACCCAGCTTCGACGCCAAGTCGTCCAGCTTGATAGACGTCTTGCCTTCGCGCTGCAGTAATTTCTCAACCGCTTCCCGGCCACGCGCCACGGTTTGTTGCATCGCCAAGCCATTGAACCAAGCGCGCACTTTGGACTTGGCCCGGGCGCTCGACAAAAAACCCAGCTCCGGATTCAGCCAGTCACGCGACGGCCCGCCTTCTTTGACGGTGATGACCTCGACCGTCTGCCCATTTTGCAAGGGCGTGTTGAGCGGCACCATCACGCCGTCCAAACGCGCTCCCCGGCATCGATGGCCCAGACTGGTGTGCACGCTGTAAGCGAAGTCGACCGTGGTGGCGCCGCGTGGCAGTTCAACCACAGCAGCCTCGGGTGTCAACACATAGATGCGGTCTTCAAAAAGCCCCTGCCCTGCACTTTGCGCCTTGGCCGACAGGGGGCCAGACAGGTCTCGCTCCCAAGCCAGCAGTTGACGCAGCACCGCAATTTTGGCGTCGTATTCGCTGCTGGCTGAGACACCGGCGTAGCCCTTGGTGCCGGCTTCTTTGTATGCCCAGTGCGCCGCGACGCCGTGCTCAGCATGGTCGTGCATGGCTTGTGTGCGGATCTGGATTTCAACCGCACGGCCAGCCTCATCTCGGACCACGGTGTGCAGCGATTGATAACCGTTGGCCTTGGGCTTGGCGATGTAGTCGTCGAACTCACCGTCGATCGGTGAAAAATTAGCGTGGACAAAAGCCAGTGCGGCGTAGCAGCCTTTGACGTCTGCGGCGATGACACGCAGCGCGCGAATGTCAAACACTTGGTCAAAGTCCAGCGACTTGCCGCGCATCTTTTTGACGATGCTGTAAATGTGTTTTGGCCGGCCCTGCACCAGCGCCGCGATACCCTGCTGATTCAGCGAGCGCTCCAATTGCGCCCGCAGCGACTCCATGAAGCCTTCACGGTAAGCTCGCTTTTCGTCGAGTAGGCGAGCCACCTGTTTATAAGTCTCGGGTTCGAGAAAGCGGAAGGCCAAGTCTTCCATTTCCCATTTGAGCTGCCAGATGCCCAAGCGATTCGCCAAAGGCGCAAACACATGCAGCGACTCATGCGCCAGTGAGGGCGGCGGCTCTTGCTTGCTGGCGGCGCAATAGCGCAAGGTTTGCAGACGTGACGCCAGCCGCAGCATGACCACGCGCAAGTCGCGCGAAAAGGCCAGCAGCATCTTGCGCACATTTTCAGACTGCAGCGC
>JABMMH010000279.1 GCA_013205645.1 Polaromonas sp.
ACGCCACTGCAGCGGATCAGCCCCGGCGGCAGCGGCCAGTTCGTCAAAAAAAGCTTCGTTGGCGAAGGTGTTTTGCATGCGCCCGGGCGTGCGCAAATGGGAGGTGCGAAACGCCGTGTCAGCCAGCCGATGCACCTCGGTCTGGATGTTCGGAAACTGGTACAGCACGTCGGCATTTTTCTGCAAGTTGCCGGTGTAGTGGCCGTTGCGTTTGACGCCCGACAACACCGCTGCCAGCAGCGGAAATTCTTCCAGCGTGCCGTTGGCCTGCGCCAAGAAAAACTCCGAACGCCAAGCCACAGGCAGGTTCGCAGCGTCCAAGCCGCCTTCCATGTCGACCAAGGTTGGCGGGCTTTTGGGGTCCCAGCCGTGTTCGTCAGCGCGCATCCACTGCACGCGCACGGGCGCACCCACCAGCTGCGACACCAGAGCCGCGTCGCCAGAGCAATCTTCATGTCCGTTGCGGCCGTAGCAGCCAGCACCATCGACATAAATCATGCGGATGCGGGCCTTCGGAATATCGAGCACGGTGGCCAGTTCGGCTTGCAAGGAGTGCGTCGCTTGCGAGGCCGACCAAACCGTGCAGGCACCGTCTTTGAAGTCGGCCACAGCGCAGGACGGGCCCATCGAGCCGTGGGTGTGCGGCGCAAAATCATAAGTCGCCTTGATGCGCTTGGCCGAGCCGGCCAACGCGGTCATGGCGTCACCGGTCTTGATGACGGCTTCGTTTTTGGCGACCGGCAACTTGCGCCAATAGTCGTAAAGCTGCGCTTGCACCGGCATGCTATCGGGCGTGTCCCACGTGGTCTTGAGCGCGCGCGCCGCTTTGACTGCGGCCCATTCAGTCTTGCAGACCACCGCCAAAAAGTCTTGCTTGCGCACGACCTGAACAAAGCCGCTGACCTTGCGGGCAGCCGCGTCGTCGACGCTGAGCAACTTGCCGCCCAAACCGGTCGGCCGAATCATGCGCGCATGCAGCATGCCGGGCAGCTTGAAGTCCTGCACGTACATGAACTTGCCGTTCAGCTTGTCCGGAATATCAACGCGGGCAATCGACTGGCCGACGATGGTGTGATCCGCATAGGCTTTGAGCGGTGCTTTTGGGTCGAGCTTGACGTTCATCGGCTTGCCGTCCACCAGCGCGGCGTAGCTGATTTTTTTGTCGCCCGTGCGGGTTGAGATCACGCCATCGGCCACGCTCAGCTCAGTCACATTGACTTGCAGTTTCGTCGCAGCAGAAGCCAGTAAAGCCTGACGCGCACTGGCAGACGCTTGACGCAAAGTACCTCCACCGTTTTGCAAAGTCAGGCTGCCGGCAGACTGGCCTTGGTCGAGCGTGGTCAAGGTGTCGCCCATGACCATGTCGATCTGGCTGAAGTTGACATCCAACTCTTCGGCCACCATCTGCATCAGCGCGGTGCGCGCGCCGGTGCCCAAGTCAACCTTGCCTGAATAAACCGTCACGCGGCCATCGGCAGCGATGCCAAGCCAAGCGTCGACTTGGTCGCGCACCATGCTCTTGGTGGGCGCGCTGCCTTGCGCATTAACTTGAGCGTGGCTCAGCGTGGCGCCAGCGAAAGAGAAAGAAACCACAAGGCCACTGCCGGCCTGGAGAAATTGACGACGTTGCATAGTTCAAGCTCCCTTCACAGCAGAGACAGCCGTGACCGCCGCCGGGGTCATGGCCTCGGACGCGCGTTTGACCGCCTTGATGATGCGTGAGTGGGTGCCGCAACGGCACAGATTGGCCGCCAGCGCGTCTTGAATTTGCACTTCGCTCGGACGCGGGTTCTTGGCCAAAAAAACCACTGACTGCATGACCATGCCGTTAATGCAATAGCCGCACTGCACGGCCTGCTCGTCGATGAAAGCTTGCTGCACCGGATGTGGTTTTTCTGGCGTACCCAGCCCTTCCAGCGTGACGATCTTGCCGCCCTTGAGGCTGGCGACCGGCGTGATGCAACTGCGCACCGCCTGACCGTTGATGAGCACCGTGCAAGCGCCGCACTGGCCCAAGCCGCATCCATATTTAGGGCCTTGCAAAGCCAGGTTGTCGCGCAACACATACAGCAAAGGCGTGTCACTGTCGGCTTCCGCCGTGACAGACTTTCCATTCACATTCAGCTGGTACTTCATCTCGTGTTGTCCTTCTTGTTGGCATGCTAACTAATGCCAATCATTCTGGCAGAGACAACGGGTTGCCCCTGATAGGAAAAACACTTACGCAGAAAGCTGCGAATGCCGATGCTCTTTCAGAATCGCGACTGAAATGCTGCGCCGCAGCAAGATAAGCCGACTTCCCGCATACTCGGCTTAGATACCTCCTCTTGAATTTTCGCCATGCCACCCATCTTGTATTTCTTCGCGCTCTGCAATCTCGTCATTGGCAGCGGCGCTTTCGTGCTTGGCGGCATCTTGCAACCGGTGAGCGTTTCGCTAGGCATCAGCCTCGCGGCAGCTGGTCAAGCCATGACCGCCTATGCCGTGGCCACCGCCATCTTGGCGCCGCTGCTCATCATCTTGACTGTCAAATGGCCGCGCAAACGCGTGATTCAGCTGGCGTTGGCGTTGTTCACGGGCGGCTGCGTGGTGTCTGCGCTGGCCCCTAACTTTGCCACCCTGCTGCTGGGCCGCGCGCTGATGGGTGGCGGCGCCATGTTCACGGCTGCCTCAGCCGCACTGACGGTCAGCTTAGTCGCCCCAGCGCTGCGCGGACGGGCTTTGTCGATCACCTTTTTAGGCATGAGCATCAGCTACGCCGTTGGCGTGCCGCTCGGTGCCTGGCTCGGTTTTGAATACGGCTGGCGCGTGCCGGTGTGGCTGTCGGCCGCCGCCAGCTTGGCCGCGCTGCTGTCGGTCGGCAGGCTGGTACCAGCCAACTTGGCCAGCGGCGGTAGCAGCAGCTTTGTCGGCTTCAAGGCCGTGGCGGTGAACCCGGCCGTGCTCCGCGTCTGGTTGCGCACACTGCTTTACTTCGTCGCGGTTTTCAGTGTCTTTGCCTACATCGGGCCGGTCTTGCAAGCACTCAACCCCATGAGCACGGGCGGCCTGTCTTTGACGCTGGCCGTCTTTGGTTTGTCAGGCGTCGTCGGCACGCTGGTCGGCGGCTGGGCGAATGACCGCTTTGGCGCGCTGCGCACCCTAGTCGCGCAACTCACGGCGTTGATCGTCATGATGGGCTTGCTGCCGCTGACGCAGGGCAGCATGGCGCTGACGGTGGTCGCGCTGGTGGTCTGGGGCATC
>JABMMH010000280.1 GCA_013205645.1 Polaromonas sp.
GCGCTCGGCAAAGCGCGCTTTGAGCGCCTCAATCAGCGCGGCGGGTGTCTCGCGTTGTTGAATCTCGGGCAGCAAATGGACTGGAAGCGGTGCGTTCATGTGTGTGTCTCCATCGTTTTCTGCAGTTTACGCTGGGGTGATTGAAGTCGTGAATAATCATTGATTTGGCGCACACCGGCAACGGGCCCGCTGAGACTTTCAACTTCTTGACGGGAAACCCATGGCCAATCGACTGACCCAAATTGCGACGCGAACCGGCGACAACGGCACCACCGGCTTAGGCGACAACACCCGCGTCTCCAAAGACCATTTGCGGGTGCACGCCATGGGCGACGTCGACGAGCTCAACTCCAACATCGGCGCGCTGCTGTGTGAAGACATGGCCACCGACGTGCGTGCGCTGCTGATCGAGGTGCAGCATCAGCTGTTCAATCTTGGTGGTGAGCTGTCCATCCCTGGGTTTGAGTTGCTCAAACCCGAAGCCGTGATCGCACTCGACAGCGCACTCGAAAAATACAACGCGACCTTGCCGCGCTTGCAGGAGTTCATCTTGCCAGCGGGCACACGTGGCGCAGCGTTGGCGCACGTCTGCCGGACGGTGGCGCGGCGCGCTGAACGCGCGGTGGTGGCGCTGGACTTGGCGGAGGCTCTCAATGAGTCACCGCGCCAATACCTCAACCGACTCAGCGACTTGCTGTTCGTGCTGTCCCGCGTGCTGAACCGCATGAACGGCGGCGATGACGTTTACTGGAAGAGTGAGCGGCTGGCGAAGCAGGCCGAAGGCGCTGCCGACTGAAAAAGACGAAGGGCTAATCCGGGGTTTGCTGTTGCGGGTCAATTGAAAAGGATCAGGCGCCGGTACGCTAAGCCCCTATGAAACCTCGCCAGAAGTGGATCTTTGCCGCCGTTGCGCTCAGTTTGCAGCAGGCCCAAGCGGCGTTGATTGAAGCGCGCAATCGGGCAACTCAGCAAGCCAGGGTGGCTGCACCGGTGGCGGTGCAAACGGTGGCGCAGGCCTTGGCGGCGGGCAGCATTCGCATAGACGCGGGCATTGATGAAAAGCATCTGCACATGTTGGTGCTGGGCATGGCGGCACGGTCGAGGTGCGCTTGGCACTGCCGCAACCGCCTGCATTTCGCCGCGATTAAACCACCCGCTGTCATGCCCTTTGAGTTATTGAATGCGCTGTCCAACCAGACCGTTTCGAACAACTTGATCCGCAGTTTTGCGGTCCTCATCGTGGTGCAAAAGCAGCGCGAGATCGGTATCTTGCGCGCCATGGGTGCGGGTCGGCGTCAAATCATGGCGGTCTTTTTGTTGCAGGGCGGTTTAGTCGGCTTTGTCGCAAAAGCCGCGGCTGATCTTGGTCGACGAGCCGACCGGCAACTTGGACAGGGTGATCGAGCTGGTCGACGGTCGGGTTGTCAGTGGCTAGCGGCGAAGCGTCTTCAGGCCGCCTCAACCAGCGCGTTGTAAGCCCGCCGTGTTTCCGGTGAAACCGACTGCAGCACCATCTCATAAGGTGTTTTGTGGCGCACCAGCATGCGCGCTGAGGCCACGGTTTTTGACTTGCAAAACCAGTGGCAGGTGTGCTGCATCAAAAACAGCTCGGCACTGAACTTGAAGGCGCGTGATGGCATTGAAATAGCGTCGTCTTGGTGGGCTGCGCGGGCCAAGCCATCAGCATGAATTCGCAAGGCTTTACGCAAGTCAAAGCGTGCATTGGGGACCCATTGGGCGGCTTCGCTCAGTGGCCAAGGCCAAAGGTTAACGCCGGTCTCGGCAGCATCTACTTTGGCCATGCTGTCGGCCAGTTGCTTGAATTGAGTGGCCAGTTTGTCTTCGGTGGCGTTCATCAGTTGCCAGATCGTGGCGCGTCTAGCGGCATCGTTTTCGCCCAGTGCTCGGGCGTAGCCTTCGGTCAAGGTCTCCATGAGTTTTTCGATTTGGTAGTTGCCCAGATGCAGTCCCAGCAAGGCGATGCGCCTGCCCTCGGCGCGAGACTTGAGCGTGTAGCCAGCAAAGGCGAACATCATCGAAAGAACAAAAATTTCCATATCGGGTGGTGTGCTTGTGTGTGGCGTAAAAGAACAAGTGTAGTCAGACGCCTTACCAACCCATCAAGATGGTCCTTAAAGCGGGTGTTCTGTGTAGAACTTGCCGCCATGAAACAGCAAAGGCGAAACACCTGGCCGGTGTTCGCAGCGCTCGACCTCGCCAACAAAGATGACGTGGTCGCCTTCTTCATAGCGGCTGCGGTTGAAGCATTCAAAGGTGGCGGCGGCGCCCGCCAGCAGCGGCGCACCGCAGATACCTTCCGAGAACTCAACGCCTTCCCAGCGATCTTCACGCTTGCCGGCAAAGCGTTCGGCCAGCTCTTTTTGGTCGGCCGCCAGAATGTTGATGGCGTAGTGCGAACCCGTACTCAAAGCGACCATCGAGGCGGCGGACCGGCTCAGGCTCCACAACACCAGCGGCGGCTCCAGTGAGACCGAGTTAAAGGAGTTGGCCGTCAAGCCAACCAAGTCGCCGTCAGCGGTGCGCGCGGTGATGATGGTCACGCCCGTGGCAAACATGCCGAGTGCACTGCGAAACTCCTGCCGCGAAAAATTCGGGCTGTTGGCGGTGAGGGTTTTAGCAGAGGACAACATGGGAGTCATGGGATCTATTGTCGGCGAAGAAGCCTCTTCTCCGATCTTTTACATGACATGGTCTGGATCAGGGCAGGACTTCTTCAGCGGTGATGTTGCAGGAAAAAAGCCAGCATGGCGGCAGACGCATCCGGACCGTGCGGGTCGGTGTACGAGCCAGCCGCGTTGCCGCCCGACCATGCGTGTGGCCCGGCTTTGACCGACCAGTATTCGACGAAGTGGCGCTGGTTTTCGGTGCTGTAAACCGTGCGCAGCGCGTGGCGCATTTCACC